>NZ_JFJW01000036.1:19593-31762 GCF_000611125.1 Cupriavidus sp. SK-4 | reverse complement strand
ATGCCTGCGGCGCCCCAGGGGGCGTAATAGTTGGTGGGCGCCATCGCCGGCGCGGGGGCATGCATCATCCCGGCGCGCTCGGCGCCGGCGTCCAGCGGGCCAAGGTCGGCCAGCTCGATCTCTTCGCTCTCGGCAAAGGCGTAGGCGCGCTCCAGCAGGTTCTCCAGCTCGCGCACGTTGCCGGGGAAGGGATAGGCCACCAGCCGTTGCAGCGCCGCAGGCGACAGCCGCTTGGGGCGCGGGTCGCCGTAGCGCACCGCCAGGTGGTCCAGGATGGCGCGCGCCAGCACCGGGATGTCTTCGCCGCGCTCGCGCAGCGTGGGCATGCGCAGCGCCAGCACGTTCAGGCGGTAGTACAAGTCCTGCCGGAACTGCCCGGCCGCCACCATCGCGGCCAGGTCCTTGTGGCTGGCGCACATCACGCGCACGTCGACGGCGTCTTCGCGGCTGGCGCCGATCTTGCGCACGCGGCGCTCCTGCAGCGCGCGCAGCAGCTTGACCTGCATCGGCAGCGGCAGGTCGGCCACCTCGTCGAGCAGCAGCGTGCCGCCGTTGGCGGCCTGGAAGAAGCCGCCGCGCTCCCCGTCGGCACCGGTGAAGGCGCCTTTGACATGGCCGAAGAACTCGGACTCCATCAGGTTCTCGGGGATGGCGCCGCAGTTGACGGCGATAAAGGGATGCGCGGCCCGCCCGCTGGTGGCGTGGATGGCGCGCGCAGCGCGCTCCTTGCCGCTGCCGGATTCGCCGCTGATCACCACCGGCGCCATGCTGCGCGCCAGCCGCGACAGCGAGCGGCGCACCTCCTGCATGGCGGCGGAATGGCCGGGCAGCAGGGCCGCGGCGCGGTCGGCGGCCTGCTCTGCCGCGGTGGCTTCCGCATCGGTGCTGTCGCGTTGCTGGCGGCCCAGCGCGTTCAGCACCAGGCTGCGCAGCTGCTCCAGCGAGACCGGCTTAGCGATGTAGTCGAAGGCGCCGGCCTTGAGTGCTTCCACGGCATTGTCCGCGCTGCCGTAGGCGGTGATGACCGCCACCGGGATGCGCTCCGGCGCAGCCGACAGCTGGCGCACGATCTCGATGCCCAGGCCGTCGCCCAGGCGCATGTCGGTCAGCACCAGGCTGTAGCGGCCCTGCGCCAGCTTCTCGCGCGCCTCGGCCAGGGAGCCGGCCAGCACCACGTCATGGCCCATGCGGCGGATCGAGATGTCCAGCAGCTCGCGCAGGTCGGCCTCGTCGTCGATGACCAGGATGGGATCGGGCGCTCGGGACATTCGGGGTGGCATGGGGTGGTGGCTGGGTTGGGACAGGTCAGGCGGCGGCCGCATCGGCACTCTCGATGCGCAGCGTCAGCACGAAAGCCTTGGCCGGCAGTGTATCGCGCGCGGCGGCGGCCAGCATGCCGGTGCGCTCCAGCAGCGCCGGCAAGGCGATGGCGCCGTAGCGCACCTGGGCGTCATTGGCTCCGCACAGTTCGCGCGCCATGAACAGGCCCAGCCCGGTGCCCTGGGCGTTGCTGGTGAAGAACGGTTCGAACAGGCTGCGCTGGTGCTCGCGCGCGACTTCGGCGCCGTCGTTCCAGACGATCAGCTCGGCGTGGTGCTGGTCCAGCGCATGCGCCAGCAGCCGGATCGAGCCTGGCAGCCGGCTGCAGTAGCGCCAGGCATTGTCCAGCAGGTTGCCCAGCACCTGCTGCAGCTGCGAGGCGTCGAACACCACGGGCTGGGCCACGTCCACGGTCAGGCGGATGGCATTGGCGTTGATGTCGGCCCGGCCCGCCGGGCGGGTTTCGCCGGCGCGTGGGCGGCGCGAGCGCATTTCGGCGCGCCAGCGCTCGACGATCTCGGGCAGCGCCTGCGCCAGGTGCACGGTGCTGCGGCCGGTGCGCGGGCGGCGCGACATCTGCAGCACGTCTGAGACCACCTGGTCCAGCCGGCGCACGTTGTCATTGATGATGCGCAGCAGGCGGGCATCGATATCGACATCGGCGCCGCCATGGTCCTGCGCGGCGGGGTCGCGCCGGCCGGAGTCGCCCAGCAGCTCGCTGGCCTGGCTGATTGCCGCCAGCGGGTTGCGGATCTGGTGCGCGATGCTGGCTACCAGCCGGCCCATGGCGGCCAGCTTTTCCTGCTGCACCTGCTCGGCGATGCGCTCCCAGCTTTCGATATGGACCAGCACGGTGTCGCGCATCTCGTTGCGCAACAGGGCCTCATCCTCCTGCGACCAGGCCATGGCCTCGTTCTGGGCGATGGCCAGGCGCAGGCGGCCGGCGGCTTCGGGCGACAGTTCGCTCCAGGCGGCCGTATCCAGCGTAGCCGGCACGGTGCGGCCATGCGCCATGGTCGAACGCAATCCTGCCAGCCCCGGCAGCACAAAGCGCAGCCGCAGCCGGGTGTGCTGCATGGTGCCGTCGGCCAGCGCGGTGCCGGACGCCATCGGCAGCAGCTGCAGGATGCGCGGCACGTCGTCCTTGCTGTGCAGCCAGTCGCGCAGCATCTCCATCAGCGGCTGCAGGCGCGGGATGCGGCGCAGGTCGAACAGCACGGCTTCGCCGCCCTGCCCTGCCGCACCACCCAGCCGGCGTGAGTAGATGCGCTCATGCGGCTGCACGCCCAGCAGCACCACCGCCGCGGGGTTGGCCGCCACCACCGCGCCGTTGGCGCGCACCAGCATCACGCCGTCCTGCATGTCGTTGACCATCAGCCGGTTGACCAGCTGCTGCAGGCGCAGCTCCTGCTCGCGCGCCAGCGCCAGCCGCTCCTGCGCGATCTGGCGGTTGGCCAACATATACATCAGCAGCGCCGCGATCATGAACACCAGGCCGAACAGGCCCGAGCCCAGCAGCCCGGCATCGGCCTGGCGCAGCAGGATGGTGTGCATGAAGGGCCCGCTCATCACCACCAGCGCGGAGATCGCCGCGGCAAACAGCGCGAACAGCAGGCTTGTCAGTGCACCGGCTTCCAGCGCCGGCAGCAGGAAGATCATGGCCAGGCCCTCGGCCTGCCCGCCCCGCCCCAGCACGCTGAAGACCAGCGCCAGCAGGGCCAGGTCGGCCAGCACCTGCACCCGCACGCGCAGATGGAAGTGGCGGCGCCACAGCGTGCCGGCCAGCATCGCCACGGCAATGGCAAGGTAGGGCACGGTGACGGTCATGGCCGCCGCGTGCTCGATGCCGCCCAGGCCATCAAGGCCGAAGGGCAAAGTCGGGATGGCGGCCGTGGTGGTGGCCGGCTCGCCGCGCCGCATCAGCGCAAAGCCGACCAGCAGCAAGCCCACGGCCACGCGGGTCCAACAGAAATAGCGCAGCAGGCGCCAGTGGAAGTCAGGCGGTTCGGGCTGGCGCCACAGCTGGGCCAGGCCGCGCCAGGCGTTCAGCCGCTGCCAGCCCGACGACGCCGGCTCTGTCATGGGCGGGGGCCGCTGCTGCTGTCGCTGCCTTCGGCCCGGCTTTCGTCAGGCAGGTGGCTGCGGCGGCAGTAGTGCAGGCCGCGCCAGGCAATGGCCTCGCCCTGCGGCAGGTGCACGCCGCACTGGGCGCATTGGACCATGGGTTCGGCGGTGGCGTCGGCCGGGCCGTCGGTGGCAGTGCGCTCGCCGGCTTCGCGGGCCTGGCGTGCGCGATGCTCAGCCAGCCGCGCCTCGGCGCGGGCGCGCAGCCACCAGATGACGCCCAGCACCACGGCCAGCAGGATCAGGATACGTGCCATGGGGAATCAGAGACGATGCAGGACGACTTCAATCACGAAACGGCTGCCGACATAGGCCAGCAGCAGGATGCCGAACGAGGCGATGACCCAGCGCAGCGCCACCTTGCCGCGCCAGCCGCGGAAGATGCGCCCGGCCAGGATGCCGCCGAACATGGCCCACGAGATCAGCGCGAACACCGTCTTGTGGTCCAGCCGGAAGGCGCGGCCGAACAGCTCTTCAGAGAACAGCAGGCCCGAGCCGATGGTCAGCGTCAGCAGCACAAAGCCGGCGCCGATCAGCCGGAACAGCAGCTTCTCCAGCGTCAGCAGCGGTGGCAGCAGGTCAAGCCAGCGGCCCAGCCATTCGCTGGGTTGCTGCTCCGGCGGCCGCGCCGGCGCGTGCCGGAAGCCATGCAGGCGCCGTTCGGCCAGCAGCATCAGGAAGGCGTGGAACGCCGCCAGCGTGAACAGCCCGTAGGCCACGTTGGCGATGATGAAATGCAGCTTGAACAGCGGCCGCGCCGCGTAGCCCAGGATCTGCGAGCCGGGGAAGGCCAGCGGCATCAGGCTGGCCACCAGCGCCACCGGGATCACGATCAGGCCCAGGCCCGCCAGCGAGAAGAAGAAGCTTTCTATCCAGTAGATGCCCACGCCCAGCCACAGCATGGCCGACAGCGCAAAGGCAAAGCCGAACATCATGCGCTCGGCCGGGAAGATGGTTTCATGCAGCAGCAAGCCGTGGCTGGCCAGCGCCGCCAGCATCAGCACGTGCCACCAGGCCGGGCGCCCTTCGCCGTGCGCGCCGCCCGCCGGGGGGATGGGGCCGCCGCCGGCCACCAGCACGGCCGAGGTCGCCCCCCCTGCCTGGCCGGCAGCGGTGGCAACGCGTGGATGGCGCGTGGCCCAGCCGTGATAGGCCAGGCCGCAATAGAGAAGTGCCGTCAGGGCATACAGTACAATGACCATTTACGCAGTTTACCTTAGTGCCCACGGACGGTGGCGGCCCGCTTGAACCGGTGTAACCGGTGTTCCAGGCCCGCCCCGTGTGCAAGACTGCCTCCGATTTCAGCCCCGAGCCCTGCTCCGACTTCTCCCCCGATTCCTGCCATGCTGGACAATCTCACTCAACGCCTGGCGCGTGTGGTCAAGACCATGCGCGGCGAGGCGCGCCTGACCGAGGCCAACACCGCCGAGATGCTGCGCGAAGTGCGCCTTGCCATGCTCGAAGCCGACGTGGCGCTGCCGGTCGTGCGCGAATTCGTTGCCCGCGTGAAGGAAAAGGCCATGGGCGAGGAGGTTGTCAGCAGCCTCACCCCGGGCCAGGCCCTGGTCGGCGTGGTCCAGCGCGAGCTGACCGCCGTGATCGGCGGCGCCGACGCGGCCAGCGGCAACAACAAGGAAGCCGAGCTGAACCTGGCCGTGCAGCCGCCCGCCATCATCCTGATGGCCGGCCTGCAGGGCGCCGGCAAGACCACCACCGTGGGCAAGCTGGCCAAGTGGCTCAAGGAAAACAAAAAGAAGAAGGTGCTGACGGTCTCGTGCGACGTCTACCGGCCCGCCGCTATCGCCCAGCTGAAGACGGTTTCCGAGCAAGTCGGCGCTGACTTCTTCCCGTCGCAGCCGGACCAGAAGCCGGCGGACATCGCCCGCGCGGCGGTGGACTGGGCGCGCAAGCACTACCACGACGTGCTGATCGTCGACACGGCCGGCCGGCTCGGTATCGACGAGCTGATGATGCAGGAAATCGCCGCCCTGCACGCCGAGCTGAAGCCCGCCGAGACCCTGTTCGTGGTCGACGCCATGCTGGGCCAGGACGCGGTCAACACCGCCAAGGCCTTCAACGACACCCTGCCGCTGACCGGCGTGGTGCTGACCAAGCTGGACGGCGATGCGCGCGGCGGCGCGGCGCTGTCGGTGCGCCATATCACCGGCCGCCCGATCAAGTTCGTCGGCGTCGGCGAGAAGCTGGACGGCCTGGAGCCCTTCTACCCCGACCGCATGGCCCAGCGCATCCTGGGCATGGGCGACATCCTCGCGCTGGTCGAGGAAGCCCAGCGCGGCGTGGACATGGAAGCGGCCGAGAAGCTGGCCAAGAAGATCAAGAAGACCGGTGACTTCGACCTGGAAGACTTCAAGGCCCAGATCGGCCAGATGAAGAAGATGGGTGGCCTGGGCAGCCTGGTCGACAAGCTGCCGGCGCAGTTCGCCCAGCAGGCGCAGGGCGCCAACATGGATCAGGCGGAAAAGCAGGTGGCCCGCATGGAAGGCATCATCAACAGCATGACGCCCATCGAGCGCGCCAAGCCCGAGCTGATCAAGGCCAGCCGCAAGCGCCGCATCGCCGCGGGCGCCGGCGTGCCGGTGCAGGAAGTGAACCGCTTGCTCAACCAGTTCGACCAGATGCAGTCCATGATGAAAAAGCTCAAGGGCGGCGGCATGATGAAGATGATGCGCCAGATGGGCGCGATGAAGGGCGGCATGAAGGGCCTCTTCAACCGCTAGAATCCGTCCGTCGCAACCCGACTTGCCTTCCCCCGCAAAAGAACAGGAAAGACATCATGATGAGCGCCGTACAGGCCCGCGAGCTGTGGGCCAACTCCGAAGAAATCGTCTCCGCCGCGGAAGTCCAGGAGTCGCTGGACCGCATGGCCACGGAAATCACCGCCAAGATGGGCGATGCCTTCCCGCTGGTGCTGTCGGTGATGGGCGGCGCGGTGGTCTTCACCGGCATGCTGCTGCCCAAGCTGGCCTTCCCGCTGGAGTTCGACTACATCCACCTCTCGCGCTACAACAACAAGACCGTGGGCGGCGAGATGCAATGGCGCGTGGCCCCGCGCGAGTCGGTCAAGGACCGCGTGGTGCTGGTGCTGGACGACATCCTGGATGAAGGCGAGACCATGGCCGCGATCCGCGAGCGCATCATGGACATGGGCGCCAAGGAATTCCACGCCGCGGTGCTGTGCGAGAAGACGCTGACCAAGATCAAGCCCATGCATCCGGACTTCTGCGGCTTTGCCGTGCCGGACCGCTATGTGTTTGGCTGCGGCATGGACGCCAAGGGCTACTGGCGCAACCTGGGGTCGATCCGCGCGCTGGTTTGATCAGTTGAATACAGGCACCCGCCCGGGTGCCTGCCCCGGCGCCATCCTCAGGCGCCCAGGATCGGCCACAGCGAGGCCAGCAGCAGTACGGCCATGCCGATATTGAAGGCGCGCAGCACCCGCGGACGCGCCAGCCAGCGCCGCAGCGCCGAGCCGCACAGCGCCCACATCGCCACGCTGGGCAGGTTCACCACCCCGAAGATCCCCGCCAGCAGCAGCACGTTGAGCCACAGGTTGCCGTGCAGCACATAGGTGCTGCACGCGCCCACCGCCATCACCCACGCCTTGGGATTGACCCACTGGAACGCCGCCGCGGCCCAGAAGCCCATCGGCCGCTTGACCTGCTGGTCCTGCACGCCGCCGGCCGTGGCCAGCTTCCACGCCAGCCATATCAGGTAGACCGTCGCCACCACCCGCAGCACCTGCCAGGTCCACGGGAAGGCGTGGAACAGCGACCCCAGCCCCAGCCCGACCAGCCCCACCATCAGCGCAAAGCCAATGCTGACGCCGAGCAAGTGCGGCACCGTGCGCATGAAACCGAAGTTCACGCCCGACGCGAGCAGCATCGTGTTGTTGGGACCGGGGGTGATCGACGACACCAGCGCAAAGCCGGCAAACGCGGCAAAGACACCGGTTCCGGCGGCGAGTTGGGATACTTCCATGACTGACTCCAGGGCATTCAGGGAATCAGTCTAAGGTCAGAGAACGGTACAGTACCGGTACACTTCAACAGAAATACGCCGATACAGGGACGCCGCCGGCCACCGGTCAGTTTGCTTCCGGCTTATGGACAAAGATCCACTCCTGATAGCTGGCCTTGTCGGCAAACCCGGCGTTGGCGGGCGCAAAGCCGGCCACGCGCAGCGGCGTGCCGGGGGCCTGGCTGTACACGCCGACGATGCCGTTGTCCGATCCGGGGATCGATGCCCCACTCGCCGCCTTCCGTCAGCGGGTCACGCCAGGCCCGGCGCAGGTAGCGCACGACCACCGGCTGCCTCGGATCGAGCACCAGTTCGTCAAGGCGCTTCGGGTACTGCCCGGCGGGGTTGGCGTCGTAGTAAGCGCCGATCGCGCGGCGGATCTCATTGCCGTGCGCAAGCAGGTCGGCCTCGCGCGCGCGCCGGTCCTGCGTGGCCCACAGTAGGCCGAACTGGCTCAGCATCACGCCCAGGATAGCCAGCGCCACCAGCGCGCCGATGTAGACCGAGCCGTGGCTGCGGCGGTCACCAGCTCGCATAGTCGGTCCCGTCATGCGCCTTGCCCCGCGCGCCGCTGTGGACGTCGGCAATGCCGCCCTTGGGCGAGCGCTCGAACACCCAGCTGTCGCGCCGGTTGGTGACCGGGTCCAGTGGCAGCTCGCGCAGGTAGCGGCGCTGCACCAGCTCGTCGAGCGATTCCGGCGATTTGCCACGGTCGTCGCGGTAGTCGTCCAGCGCCTTGCGCAAGGTCACCAGGTTGTGGCGCAGCACGGTCTCGCGCGCCTTGTCCTGCTGGCGGAAGTATTGCGGCATGGCCAGCGACAGCAGCGTGGCGATGATGGCCAGCACCACCAGCAGCTCGATCAGCGTAAAGCCGCGGCGGCGCATGCCCTCACCACTGGTCGTAGCGGGTGCCATCCAGCGCCTCGCCGTTGTTGCGCGACATCACGTCGAACACATCGTCGCCCTCGCGCGGGTCGTCGGGCGGGCTCTGGTAGCTGCGCAGGCGCCAGTTGCGCGCGGCGGGTTCGTCGGGGCAGCCGCACAGCGGGTCGCGCGGCAGGCGCCGCAGGAAGTAGAGGCGGCGCTCGCCGGCGGGATCGGTGGCGTCGGGCACGCCCTCGGCCAGCGCCTCCAGCGACGGGGGGTAGCCGCTGTCGCCGACCTTGCGCTGGATCTTGCCGGCGTCCGCCGCGTCCTTGTAGTCGTCGATGGCCTTGCGCAGCTCGCGCAGTGCGCGGCGCAGCTCGTTTTCCTGCGCGCGGCGTATCGTCAGTTCCGCCAGTGGCAGCGCCACCGAGGCGAGCAGCGCCATCAGCGCCAGCGTCACCATCAGCTCGATCAGCGTGAAGCCGCGCGCCGGCGGCAGCGTCGTGCGCATGCCGGCCTCCCTAGCGCGGCGCGGCCGGCGGCTCGCCGAGCCGACCTGGTGGCGGGGCTGTCATCGAAGGCACAGGCGTGGCCGGCACAGCGCTGGCCGGGGCGGCGGGAAGCGCCGTGCCTGGCGCGGGCGGCGGCACCACGGCCTCCACCGGGGCCTGCACTACCGGCGCCACCACCACCGGCACCACCGCCTGTGGCGCGCCTGGCGCGGGCAATGGCTGCCAGTTGCCCGATGCCGGCACCGCAAGTGGCGGCGGCAGGGCTCCACCCTGCCCCGCCCCCGCCGGGTCCGGCGTGACACTGACCCGCACCCCTTCCGAGGCCACCAGTGCCAGCGGCTGGATGCCGGGCCTCGCCTCAGTGCCGCTGGCGAAGGTGCTGACCTAGAACGCCGGCAGGTCCAGGCTGCGCTCGATATGCGGCGTGATCAGCAGCACGATCTCGGTCTGCTCCTGCTTGTCCTGCCGCGTGCCGAAGATGCGGTCGAGCACCGGGACTCGGCTCAGCCCCGGCAACCCCTCGCCGGCCTTGATGTCGGCGCGGCGGATCAGGCCGGCCAGCACCTGGGTCTCGTTGTTGCGCGCGGTCAGCGTGGTCTTGGCGCTGCGCGTGCCGAGCACATAGGTGATCAGCCCGGTGCGCGTCACGGTCTCGCTGATGATGTTGCTGACGTCCATTGCCAGCCGGATGCTGATCTCGTTGCTCAGGCTGATATTGGGCTCCACGTCCAGCTTGAGCCCGACGTCCTGGTACTGCACCGACTCGGTCACCACGCCGTTGGCGTTGGTGGTGGTCACCACCGGCACGCGCTCGCCGATGCTGATGGTGGCCTTCTCGCGGTTCCTGACGCGGATCTTGGGGTTGGCCAGCGTCTGCGTATTGCCGCTGCGCTGCAAGAGGTTGAGCGTGACCTGCGGACTGCCGGCATCGAGCAGGATATTGCCGGCGTTGATATTTCGCAGCGCGCTGGCCGGCACGCCCAGCCCGCCCGGATTGATCGCCTCGGACAGCGAGCCGGTGATCTTGCCGGGATAGCCGATGCCCAGGTTGAGCAGGTCGTTGCGCGCCACCTCCAGCACCTGCACGTCGAGCGTGACCTCGGACTGCGGCAGGTCCAGCGCCTGGATCAGCCGCTCGATCGCCTGCAGCGTCTCGACGCTGTCACGGGCCACCACGCCGTTCAGGCGGTCGTCGACCAGGATCTCCTTGGGCCGGAACAGCTGCTTGATCTGCGCCACCGCCTGCTTAGGGTCGCTATGACTGAGGAATAAGGTGCGCACCGCCGGATGCCCGATGCCATACGCCACCAGCAGGTCCCAGCCCAGCACCACGGCAAACATCCATGCGCCGTAGGCGAGCTGCACCGCGGGCGGGGTGCGGCTGGCGGCCAGCACCGAGAACAGGCTGGCATAGAACAGCCCGTTCTTGGGATTCAGGACGGCGGAAAGGAACCCGCTGGCCAGCTGGGTGAGCCACGGCGCGGGCGCGGCGCCGTCCGCCGCGGGAATGGCCAGTTCGCCGCTGGCGCGCAGCAGCCGCCAGCCCAGCCATGCAAGGTAGGCGCAGCCCGCCCACTGCAATGCCGCGAACAGCAGCGGATAGTCGCGCATCGCGGCAAAGCCGGCCAGCGCCAGGCCGATAAAGACACCATTGCCGAGCGCGATGCCCAGGCATACGCCGCTGGCACGCCGCAGCCCGTGCACCAGCGCGCTGCGCACCACCAGGAAAAAATCCGGCCCCGGGCTGAGCAGCGCCAGCCCATGCGCGCCAGCCACCATGGCGAACTGCTGCCAGGGCAGCGCGCGCGCGCCGAGATCGAAAGCCATGTCCATGCCGACCCTCCGTGAAGAGCCAGCAGTGTCGTGCGCGTGGATGCGAGCGGTCTTGAAGAAAGTTGCTGTAGCGGCAGGCCGGGTCAGGCAGCGCGCTGGTAGCCGCGCGGCGTCATGGCCACGCGCTGCTTGAAGGCGCGCTGGAAGTGGCTCTGGTCGGCAAAGCCCAGCATCAGCGCCACCTCGGCCAGCGCCGCGCCCTGCCGCAGCAGGCGGCGCCCGTGCTGGATGCGAAGGTCGAGCTGGTAGGCGTGCGGCGTCATGCCGGTCTCGGCGCGGAAGGCACGGATCAGGTGATAGCGGCTCAGGCCGCAGGTGTGCGCCAGTTCGGCAAGCGGCAGCCGTTCGTCGTGGCGTGTGCGCAGCAGCTCGCACAGTTGCGACACCCGTGCGGAGATGGCGGCGGGCGCCGGCATTGTCTGCGTGGCCGCGTCGGTATCGATGGCGGCATGCAGGTCGCCGATGAAGGCAACCAGCGCGGCCTCCTTCTCGACGCTGTCCGCAACCGAGAACAGCGCGCGGTTCAGCCCGCAGACCAGCCCGTAGACCGGCGGCGACTCCGTCACGCACGCCGGCAGCGCGGTCCGTGCCGCGCCGTCCTCATCCAGCACGGAGGCAACCCACGCCGGATCGAAATGCAGCATCTGGTAGCTCCAGCGCCCGTCCGGCACCGGATTGCAGGCATGCACCTGGCCCGCCGGGATCACCACCACCGCGCCGGGCCCGATCAGCGCCGCTTCGTCGCCACAGGCAAAGCGGCTGGTGCCGCTGTCGACGGCGCCGACCGACAAGGTGGGATGGGTATGCGGCAGGTAGCTGGCGCTGCTGTGGCTGGCGCGCCGGCTTTCGGCGAACGGCAGCGCGGGGTCGGCCCACCAGCGGGTGGCCGCAGGCGCGGCCATGGGGTGGCTCACCCCTCGCTGCGGTACGGGCGTTCGCGCAGCCATTTGGTGGCGATCCACTTTTCGCCGGATGCCACCGGCAGGCCGGCGTGCAGCGTGCGTTCATCCAGCGTGCCGTCGGGCAGCAGGTAGCTGAAGTACACCGCGTTGCCCTTGACCGGCGCCACCTCCAGCCCCACGCGCGGGAACGCGGTGGCGCCGCCCGCCTCGGGCGTGTTCAGGTAGATCACCAGGGTGGCGATGCGCTGCCCGCCGACGGAAAGCTGCCGCGCCTCGCCCGGGCGCTGTGGGTTGAAGTAGTCGAAGTGCGGCTGGTATTCGCCGCCGGGCTTGTAGTTGAGGATCTGCAGCCCCTCGCCGTGCTCGGCGGGCACGCCGGTGACGGCGGCGATGCGCGCCTCGATACGCGCGATCAGGGCGTGCTCGGCCACCTGGAACATCGCGCCCATGCTGGTGCGGGCGTCGATCAGGTTCTCGTCGCCGGTGTCCGGGTTGACCACCGGCGAGCGCGCCAGGCGGCCGCGCGATAGCGCCACCAGGGCATCGCACTCGTCGTCGGTCAGCAGTTGCTGG
>NZ_JFJW01000036.1:13997-19578 GCF_000611125.1 Cupriavidus sp. SK-4 | reverse complement strand
GGAACAGCTGGCCCTGCGGCGACGCCAGCCGGAACAGGATCGGGACCTGGCGGTCGCCGCCATCGGCCGCGTAGACCGCGGGCGTGCCGGCGGCGGCGGCAGGGCGGGCCGGCGCGGGCCTGGCCGGCGCGGCGCCATCGACCCCTTGTGCAAAGGCCGCGGCCACGGCCCGGCGCGCAAAGGCGTCGTCATAGCCCGAGCGCAGCATCGACAACACCAGCGCATCGGCGGCAAAGCCCTGGGCGATATGCCGGGCCAGCCATTGTTCAAGTTCGGGCGAGGATTCGGTGTAGCCGGTCTTGCCGCCGGCAACGGAGGCTTCGCGGATCATGACGGATTGGCGGCGACGCGTTGCGACGAGAACGGGTTGCGGGCAGGGGGCTCGGACACCGGTGCGCGCGGGCGCGACGGCGCGATCTCGGGATCGCCGGCCACGGTGACCGTGGCTTCGGAATACTGCCAGCGCTTCCACGCCGCCAGCACCGCGTTCGGGTATTCGGGGCGGCCGCGGCTGCCGTTGTAGCGGCCCAGCGCCAGGTACAGGTCGCCCTGCTCGCGGTCCAGGTAGTAGCGCAGGATGGTGCAGCCGTAGCGCAGGTTGCTCTGCAGGTGAAACAGCTTGCGCGGGTCGCTGTCGCCGATGGCGCGCACCCAGAACGGCATCACCTGCATCAGCCCGCGCGCACCGGCCGAGCTGATCGCGTACTTGCGGAAGTTGCTCTCGACCTGGACCAGGCCCAGCACCAGCGCCGGCTCCAGCCCGGCACGCTTGGCCTCGTAGTAGGCCACCTCGATCAGTTCCACGCGCACCTGCGGCTCGGGGATGCGCGAGGCCAGGCGGGCGGACATCTCGCCCAGCCATTTCAGGTAGGCCAGGCGCTCGCCGCCGGACGCGAATACCGGCCGCGTGGGCCGGTCATCGGCAATGGCGGCGGCCAACGCGCCGCGCACGGAATCGGCCAGGTCTTCTTCCTTTTGCGCGCCGGCGTGGGCTGCCATGGCCGCCAGGGCCAGCAGCAGCCCGCCCGCGCAGCGGCGGGCGGCGTCGGTCATGCCGCGGGCGGCGCGCATGGGGCTCAGTTCGCCAGCTGGCTGCGCACGTGGCCGACCACGTCGGCCACGCTGACGGCGGTGGCCTGCGCGTCGCGCCGGCCCTGGTACTCGACCTTGCCTTCCTTCAGGCCGCGGTCGCCCACCACCACGCGGTGCGGCACGCCGATCAACTCCCAGTCGGCAAACATCACGCCCGGGCGCTCGCCGCGGTCGTCCAGGATGACGTCCACGCCGGCGGCCAGCAGCTCGGCATGGATGCGGTCGGCCTCGGCCTTGACGGCTTCGGAGCGGTCGTAGCCCACCGGGCAGATCACCACCGCGAACGGCGCGATCGCGGCCGGCCAGATGATGCCGCGCTCATCGAAGTTCTGCTCGATCGCCGCGCCCAGGATACGGGTGACGCCGATGCCATAGCAGCCCATCTGCATCGGCTGGGTCTTGCCGTTCTCGTCCAGGAAGGTGGCGTTCATGGACTCGGAATAGCGCGTGCCGAGCATGAACACGTGGCCCACCTCGATGCCGCGGCAGATTTCCAGCGTGCCCTGGCCGTCCGGCGAGGCGTCGCCGGCGACCACATTGCGCAGGTCGGCCACGATCGGCTCGGGCAGGTCGCGGCCCCAGTTGACGCCGGTGTAGTGGTAGTCGCGGTAGTTGGCGCCGCAGACGAAGTCGCTCATGTTGGCGACGGTGCGGTCGGCCACCACCTTGACCGGCTTCTTCATGTCGAT
This sequence comes from Cupriavidus sp. SK-4, assembly GCF_000611125.1. NCBI lineage: Bacteria > Pseudomonadati > Pseudomonadota > Betaproteobacteria > Burkholderiales > Burkholderiaceae > Cupriavidus > Cupriavidus sp. SK-4. The sequence goes on along the minus strand of NZ_JFJW01000036.1, from coordinate 17,797 downwards.
CGGGCCCAGGTAGCCCGGCGGCGAGCCGAAGGCGTCGACGATCTCGTTCTCGGTGGCAAAGCGGAAGTCGGCCAGGCCCGGCACCTTGGACGCCTTGACCTCGTTCAGTTCGTGGTCGGCGCGGATCAGCAGCAGCCAGATCTCGGCGCCGGCCTCGGTGTCCTTGGCCAGCACGATGGACTTGACGTTGCGCTCCAGCGGGATGTTCAGGAATTCCGCCACCTGCTCGCACTTGACCTTTTCCGGGGTGAAGGTCTTGACCAGGTCTTCCTTGGGCGCGGCGCGCTCGGCCAGCAGGGGCAGCGCCTCGGCGGCCTCCATGTTGGCGGCGTAGTCCGAGGTCGGGCAGTAGACGATAGCGTCTTCGCCGGTGTCGGCGATCACATGGAACTCATGCGAGCCCGAGCCGCCGATGGCGCCGTTGTCGGCCGCCACGGCGCGGAATTCCAGGCCAAAGCGGCGGAAGATGCGCACGTAGGCGTCGTACATGTTCTCATACGACTTGCGCAGGCCGTCCGTGTCGCGGTCGAAGGAATAGGCATCCTTCATGGTGAACTCGCGCCCGCGCATGATGCCGAAGCGCGGCCGGCGCTCGTCGCGGAACTTGGTCTGGATCTGGTAGAAATTGACCGGCAGCTGCTTGTAGCTGCGGATTTCCGAGCGGGCGATGTCGGTCACCACCTCTTCCGAGGTCGGCTGGACCGCGAAGTCGCGCTCATGGCGGTCTTTCAGGCGCAGCAGCTCGGGGCCCATCTTGTCCCAGCGGCCGGTTTCCTGCCACAGCTCGGCCGGCTGGATCACCGGCATGGACAGCTCCACCGCGCCGGCGCGGTTCATTTCCTCGCGCACGATGTTCTCCACCTTGCGGATCACGCGCAGCCCGATCGGCATGTAGTTGTAAATGCCGGCGCCCAGCTTCTTGATCATGCCGGCGCGCATCATCAGCTTGTGCGAAACGATTTCCGCGTCGGCGGGCGCTTCCTTGAGGGTGGAAATGAAGAATTGCGAGGCTTTCATCCGTAATTTCTCTCTGGGCCGCCGGGTTCGGGAAAATCCGTCCCGGCAAAATCCGGGGGCCGGCGGCGCTGAATTGTGGGCACGCGCCTGAAACTGCCCTTCCGCTCGGGGAAAACCAGCATCCCCCGGTCCGGGCCCGGCTGCGCGCTTCCTTTATAATCAGCGTAATTCTAAAGGATTCGAGGTGCAGTCATGCTCGATCGTGAAGGCTTTCGCCCGAACGTCGGCATCATCCTCCTCAACGCAAGAAACGAGGTTTTCTGGGGCAAGCGAATCGGCGAACACTCCTGGCAGTTCCCGCAAGGTGGCATCAAGTACGGCGAAACGCCTGAACAGGCCATGTACCGCGAACTGCATGAGGAAATCGGCCTGCTTCCGGAGCACGTCAGGATCGTCGGTCGCACGCGCGACTGGCTGCGTTACGAGGTGCCGGACAAGTTCATCCGCCGCGAGATCCGCGGCCACTACAAGGGCCAGAAACAAATCTGGTTCCTGCTGCGCATGGCCGGCAGGGACTGTGACATCCATCTGCGTGCCACCGAGCACCCTGAATTCGACGCCTGGCGTTGGAGTCATTACTGGGTGCCGCTGGAGGCGGTGATCGAGTTCAAGCGCGATGTCTACCAGTTGGCGCTGACGGAGTTGTCACGCTTCCTGAACCGGCACGCGCGTGTGCCGCTGAGTCCCTATGGCACACACGGCACGCACGGCCCCCACGGCATGCATGGCCGGCATGGCGGACCGCGCAGCCAGGCGCTCAGCCGCGCCCAGCAGGCGCAGCAGGCCGACGCCGACTGCAATGCCGAGGCCGAGCACGCGACCGAGCACGATTCACCGGCAACGCCGGTTTCCACCTCACGGAGCACTGATGACTAGTTTCACCGGCCTGGGCCGCCGCCGCGGCCTGAGCGCTGCCGGAATGCTGATTGCCGCGGCCAGCCTTGCGCTGGCCGGCTGCAAGACCACCGGCAAGGAGATGGCGGAGGAAGAAAGCACCTGGCTCAACCCGTTCGCGCCCAAGACCTTTGAAGAGGCCAAGGCCATGCTGCCGGCACCGCCGCAGGACGCCAACTTGATCCCGTTCTCGGTGGCGGGCACCGACTCGCTGTCATTCGCGGTCGACGGCAAGTCGGTCTCGGTCGGCAAGGACAATGTGGTGCGCTACACGGTCGTCACCACCAGCCAGAGCGGCGCGCGCAACGTGACCTTCGAAGGCCTGCGCTGCGACGCGTTCGAGCGCAAGCTCTACGCCACGCTGCCCAAGGGCGCCACCGAGTGGGTGCCCAACAGCAGCGACTACGGCGAGACCTGGCACCGCATGGCGACTGGCGTGCGCAATGCCTACGCCGCCACGCTGGCGACCGATTTCTTCTGCGAGGGCCGTACCGTGGCCGGCACTGCCGACGCCATGGTGCGCGACCTGCAATCGCGCGCGCCGCGCAAGCGCTGAAGCGCGCAGCGTCGGCATAAAAAAACGGCGGGACTGCCTGGCAGCCCCGCCGTTTTTGTTTGCGCCTGGCCTTTGCGCCAGGACGTCAGGTCAGACCAGCACCAGGTTGTCGCGATGGATCAGTTCGGGCTCGTTCAGGTGCCCCAGCACGGACTCGATCTCGGACGAGGGCTTGCGCGCGATCAGCCGCGCCTCGGCGCTGGAATAGTTGGTGATGCCGCGCGCCACCTCCTTGCCCTGCGCGTCGACGCAGGCGATCACCTCGCCGCGAGCGAACTCGCCCTGCACTTCCGTCACGCCGATCGGCAGCAGCGACTTGCCGCCGCTGGTGAGCTTCTCGACCGCGCCGTTGTCGATCACGACCCGGCCGCGCAGCTGCAGGTGGTCGGCCATCCATTGCTTGCGCGCCGTGAGCCGCCCGGTCGGCGCCAGCAGCTGGGTGCCGATGGCCTCGCCCGCGGCCAGCCGCTCCAGCACGTTGGCCTCGCGCCCGGAGGCGATGGTGGTGTGGGCGCCGGACTTGGCCGCGCGCTTGGCCGCCAGGATCTTGGTCAGCATGCCGCCGCGCCCGATCGACGTGCCGGCGCCGCCGGCCATGGCTTCCAGCTCGGGAGTGCCGGCCAGGGCCTCGTCCACGAACTGCGCGCCCGGGTCCTTGCGCGGATCGGCGGTGTACAGGCCGCGCTGGTCGGTCAGGATCACCAGCGCGTCGCCTTCGATCAGGTTGGTCACCAGCGCGCCCAGCGTGTCGTTGTCGCCGAACTTGATTTCGTCGGTGACCACGGTGTCATTCTCGTTGATGATCGGCACCACGCCCAGGGAGAGCAGCGTGAGCAGGGTCGAGCGGGCGTTGAGGTAGCGTTCGCGGTCGGCCAGGTCGGCGTGGGTCAGCAGCACCTGCGCGGTGCGGATGCCGTAGCGGCCGAACTGGCTTTCATAGACCTGCGCCAGGCCCATCTGGCCGACGGCGGCGGCGGCCTGGAGCTCATGGATTTCCTTCGGGCGGCGCACCCAGCCCAGGCGCTGCATGCCTTCGGCGATGGCGCCGGAGCTGACCAGCACCACTTCCTTGCCGGCTACGCGCAGCTTGGCGATCTGGGCCGCCCAGCGGGCGATGGCGTCGTGATCCAGCCCCTTGCCGTCGTTGGTGACCAGGCTGGAGCCGACTTTGACGACGATGCGCTTTGCCTGCGCGATGACCGATTGCATGACGGGAATCCTGTCTTTAGGAACTCGTTTTACACCGGGGCCTGCGCTGCCCCATTGTGTTCCCCTCTCCCCTCATGGGGAGAGGGCAGGGTGAGGGGTGGTTTGACAAGGCGCCACGCCTGAT
>NZ_JFJW01000036.1:0-13958 GCF_000611125.1 Cupriavidus sp. SK-4 | reverse complement strand
CTCCCGCAGGCGGGAGAGGGGAGCAAACCGTTGGCTCTTGTTATGCCTCGCCCTGCCCCTGGTCGACGTTGTGCAGCCGCTCGTCCAGGCGGATGTCCGGCTCGGCCAGCGCCGCGGCCTCTGCGGCCTTGATCGCCAGCAGGTGGTCCTTGATCGCGTAGATCAGCTCGCGGCAGCCTTCGCCGGTCAGCGCCGAGATCTGGAACACCGGGCCCTTCCACTTGTAGCGCTTGAGGAAATCCTTCACGCGGGTGGCGCGCTCTTCCTCGGGAACCACGTCGAGCTTGTTCAGCACCAGCCAGCGCGGCTTGTCGTACAGGGTCTCGTCGTACTTCTTCAGCTCGTTGACGATGGCCTTGGCCTCGGCCACCGGGTCGACTGCTTCGTCGAACGGTGCCAGGTCGACGATATGCAGCAGCAGGCCGGTGCGCTGCAGGTGACGCAGGAACTGGTGACCCAGGCCCGCGCCCTCGGCGGCGCCTTCGATCAGGCCGGGAATGTCGGCGACCACGAACGATTGCTCATGGTCCACGCGCACCACGCCCAGGTTCGGGTGCAGCGTGGTGAACGGATAGTCCGCCACCTTCGGGCGCGCGTTGGAGATATGCGAGATAAAGGTCGACTTGCCGGCGTTGGGCATGCCCAGCAGGCCGACGTCGGCCAGCACCTTGAGCTCGAGCTTGAGCATGCGGCGCTCGCCCGGCTTGCCGTCCACCTGCTGGCGCGGCGCGCGGTTGGTACTGGACTTGAAATGCAGGTTGCCCCAGCCGCCCATGCCGCCTTCTGCCAGGCACACGCGCTGGCCGTGCTCGGTCAGGTCGGCGATGACTTCGCCGGTGTCCATGTCGGTGATCAGCGTGCCCACCGGCATGCGCAGCGTGATGTCCTCACCCGCCGCACCATAGCAGTCGGATCCGCGGCCATTCTCGCCGTTGCGGGCCACGTGCTTCCTGGCGTAGCGGAAGTCGATCAGCGTATTGATATTGCGGTCCGCCACGGCGAACACACTGCCGCCGCGGCCGCCATCGCCACCATCCGGGCCGCCGAAGGGCACAAACTTCTCGCGCCGGAACGAGGCGCTGCCATTGCCGCCGTTGCCGGCGATGGCTTCGATTCGGGCTTCGTCTATGAACTTCATGATGATGGGTTTCCGTGATGGATCGGCGGATCAGCGGCTGGAAGCCTCCAACCGGGCTGGCGAACTGACATTGTCGCCAGAAAAGAAAAGGCCCCGCAAGCGTTGCGGGGCCTTCATCCTGCAAAGGCTGTTATCAGGCCGCCGGAACGACGCTGACTTGCTGCTTCTTGGCAGGGCCCTTGACGGCGAACTGCACGTGGCCGTCCACCAGGGCAAACAGCGTGTGGTCCTTGCCCACGCCGACGTTGTCGCCGGCATGCACGCGGGTACCGCGTTGGCGGATGATGATGCCGCCGGCGTTGATGGCCTGGCCACCAAACACCTTCACGCCCAGACGCTTCGATTCGGAATCACGGCCGTTCCGCGTGGAACCGCCGCCTTTTTTCTGTGCCATGTCTTACTCCTGTCGCTTTACCTGGTTACGCTCGATCGATCAGGCAACGATCGCTTCGATGCGCAGTTCGGTGTAATTCTGACGATGGCCTTGACGCTTCTGGTAGTGCTTGCGACGGCGCATCTTGAAGATCTTCACTTTGTCGTGACGACCTTGGGAGATAACGGTAGCTTTGACGGAAGCCCCGCTAACCAGCGGCGTACCAAACTTGATTTGGTCGCCGGCGCCCACTGCGAGCACCTGGTCGAGCGTGATTTCTGCGCCAATGTCTGCCGGTATCTGTTCTACTTTAAGTTTTTCGCCAGCAGCAACCTTGTATTGCTTGCCGCCGGTTTTTACGACCGCGTACATTGTCGAACCTCTCGGATGTGAATAAAACGCCGTATGCCGGCACTGGTGCACCCTGCGCGGCCGGTCAATTGCACGGCCTGGCGCCTGGATGGACTCAATGCGGCCCGGTTATCTCCCGCCGGTCAGAACCCGCAAAGCGAGCGCAGCTACCGGAGGAAACCGGGAATTGTAAACGAAATCCGGGAAAAGGGCAAAGAAAACAGGCACATAGCCTGTGTGCGGCGGCATCGCCACAATGGGGCCGCGCCCTGGCTCAGGTCAGGTCGGCTAGCAGGAATCCCGCCAGTGCCGCAAACGCCACCCAAAGGGCGGTGCGGCGCAGGTGGCGACGAGGCACGGGCTTGTTCATGGCTGCATTATAGTTGCGCGCCTTGCGAACACCCTGAGCGCATACCCTGAGCGCGAATCTTTAGAAGCACCCCATAGGTAGAACGCCACGCGCATCGCATATAATCGTCCGGTTTTGCGTAACGGTGATCATCTTGTCCCAGCCTTCCGCCACTGCCTTGCTTGCCCCGGTCGCTGCAGACATGCGCGCGGTCGATGCTGTTATCCGCCAGCGGCTGTCTTCTGAAGTCCCCCTGATCGAGCAGATCGGCGAATACATCATCGGTGCCGGCGGCAAGCGCCTGCGCCCGGTGATCCTGCTGCTGACAGCGCGCGCGATGGGCTACGACGGCAATCGCCACCATGAGCTGGCCGCCGTGGTGGAGTTCATCCACACCGCCACCCTGCTGCACGACGACGTGGTCGACGAGTCCGAGCTGCGGCGCGGGCGCGATACCGCCAATGCCGTGTTCGGCAACGCCGCCAGCGTGCTGGTGGGCGACTTCCTCTATTCGCGCGCGTTCCAGATGATGGTCGATGCCGGCAGCATGCGCATCATGGAGATCCTGTCCAACGCGACCAACGTGATCGCCGAGGGCGAGGTCCTGCAGCTGCTGAACATGCACGACCCCGACGTCACCGTCGAGCGCTACCTGCAGGTGATCCGCTACAAGACCGCCAAGCTGTTCGAGGCCGCCGCGCAACTCGGCGCCGTGCTGGCCGGCGCCGACGCCCAGATGGAAGAAGCCGCGGCAGAGTATGGCCGCCGCATCGGCACCGCCTTCCAGCTGATCGACGACATGCTGGACTACACCGCCAGCGCCGAGCAGATGGGCAAGAACGCCGGCGACGACCTGCGCGAAGGCAAGCCCACCCTGCCCCTGCTGCACCTGCTGGAACACGGCACGCCCGAACAGCGCCAGCTGGCGCGCGACGCCATCGTGCAAGGCGGCACCGAGCATTTCGATGCCGTGTTCGCCGCGATCCACGCCAGCGGCGCGCTGGACGTCACCTTCGAAGCCGCACGGCGCGAGGCTGAAGCCGCCGAACAAGCGGCACGGCAGTTCCCGCCGTCAGCACTGAAGGAAACCCTGATCCAGCTCTGCACGTTCTCATTGCAACGGCAGTCCTGACGCAACCGCGGCGAAGGCAGCGGAAGCGGGCTGAACGGCGATTTTCCCCGCCCTCTTCCATTCCCCAAAAAACGCTGCTAAACTTACGTTCTTTGCTGCAGACGGTCAGACGTTTGCCAGCGAACCAAATCGGGGTGTAGCTTAGCCTGGTAGAGCGCTACGTTCGGGACGTAGAGGCCGGAGGTTCGAATCCTCTCACCCCGACCAGATACCATCGCCCGGAAAGCCGCGACAGTCCTTGGAACCAAGGCCAGTCAAAGCGATCCGGGCGATTTCATTTCAGAGTCGAGGCAATCCGCTGTGTCAATCGAACGCGATTCACACATGCCAATCACCCTGCCAACTGGAGTCTACCTCCGGGGTTCGACTTTCCATCTCCGCATTGGCGTTCCCGACGACATCCGGCATCTATGGCCGCGTCGTAAGGACGGCTCATTGGCCGTCGATGCCCACCGCGCCAGCCTGCGGACCTCGGACCGCAATGAGGCCTCCGCCAGGGCCCACGGGATCATCGCCAAGTACCAGCGACAATTCGAGGAACTCAGGGCGAGCGCCAAGCCGACGCCCCTGACGCCCATCACTGACGATTTGGTCGCTTACATCGTGGGCAAGGCTAAACGCGATGTGCTGGCGACAGACGACATGCTTAGGGCCAACCCGGCGCTCACTAAGGGGATGGTCGGGCGCGGCGTCGCCTTCCTTTCTAGCGGCCCGGTCACTCGCCACCCGTGGCACGACATTGGGAACTATCTCTCCCCTGAGCAGCATGAAGACACCACCGCGATTCACGCGGCAATCCTGCGGGGCCTGAAGGCCGATATGGCGGTGGGCCGCCTGGATAGTGCCAAGGGCGTCGCGGAGACTGCCTGCGCCGCGCTGGCGATCCGCGTTGACTGGGACGACAACCGCGCCCGTGCGGCGCTTCAGAAAGTCATGAGGGCGCTGGTTAAGGCGTGGCAAGCGGTTAGCGAGCGGGACAAGGGCGAAGTCATTGAGACCCCCGAGCCCGTGATAGCGCCGGTTAGCACTGATTCCGCTGCACCGTCGCGTACGGACCCGACAACACCTAAAACCCTTCGGGACGTCGTGCCACTATGGCAGCAGCACAGCACCCCCTCAGACAACGCCATCCAGCGTACGGCGAGGGCATTGGCGCTCTTTGAGGAAGCGGTAGGCATCATTCCCCTCCACTCGCTAGAAAAGGCGCACGGAGCGGCCTTCGTGCGGTTCTTGAAAGACTCGAAGGCCCGGCGTTTCGCGGCAAAGACCGCACACAACCACGCGTCGTCCATTCGGGCGCTGATGACAATCGCCGAGCGCGAGGCCCTCATTGACCGCAACCCGTTTGACCTGACCATAGACAAGTCGGCTGGCAGCGAGAAGCGCGAGCCGTGGCATGACGAAGAACTGAAGGCGATGTTCGGTAGCGCCCTGTTTGCCCACGCGATTCCGCACGACTACCCAACGTGGCGAGACGTGGCGCCGCAGGACGGCAGGGCGCTGTTGCTGATGCTCGCCCACACAGGGGCACGCATAGGCGAGATAGCGCAGATTCGGGGCGAGGACTTTATCGTCAGGAATGGGGTCGCGGCTATACGCATCACAGCCGAGGCTGGCACGGTAAAGACGGACGCCTCTGAGCGGGTCGTTCCACTGGCGGCGCATTTGCTCAACGACGCATGGTTTGCCGAATGGCTAGAAGGCGCCCGGAAGGTCAACGGCCCCGCTTTGCCGTCAATGTGCGGTAGGTCCGCGACCCCAGGCGACGTCGCTGGCCGATGGTTCCGGGCGTTCCGGGCCGCCGTTGGACTTCCTAGCGGAGGGCTCAACGGGGCGCACAGGTTCCGCCATTGGATTCGGACTCAACTCGCCGCACAGCATGTGACCGATGCTGTCGCCGACCAGATCACAGGCCACTCCGCGAAAGGGAGCGCCGGACGGACGGTCTATACGGGCGTTCTGCCGCTGGCGACCCTAAAGGAAGCGTTGGACCGCCTGCCCTTTCCTAGGGTCGTGAACGGACGCCCCTGAGAAAATTCCCAAAAAATCCGCGCCACCCCCATAGGGGGCCGCGCCCTTCGCGATTTCCCCCGTGCCTCCCCCGGCCTTTTTAGGCCGTGATGGAAGTTCACCCGCACACGGATGAATTACGGCACTTCCGATCCGTAGGTATCATTCGCAGCGGGAGACTCCGGGGAAACAACGACATGGGCAGCGAACCGTTCTATCTAAGTAGCGGCTTTTGGCAAGGCGCAGCCGCAGTGGCGGCCATCATTCTGTCGCAGCTACCGCCCATCAAGCTTTGGTTTCGGCGACCGCGCCTCTCCGTCGAAGCTTATGAGCGAATCGCCTTGACTGAAGAAGTTGGGCACCCTGCCGCCCAATGGCATCTGTCGATCTCAAACATCGGCAATCGCAATGTCAGGATACGAAAGCTCACCCTAATCATGCGCCGAGACGGGGAGGAAAGGGCCTTTGACGGGCGCGGGTACTTTGTGAATCCTCAAGACCCGCAGCCAACGCTGCTTACGCCTTTCACCTTGGGCACACAGGACACGTGGGGCCACAACATCAATTTCTTCAAGCTCGCCTCCCGCGACGCCCGGCAAACGTACGCACGAATCTCAAAGGCTCTGCGGGATGACTTAAGCGCAAAGCTGAAGGCCCGAGGGGAAAATGGCCCGGCTGTTGAAGGAGACCCGGCCCTCGTTCAGCCCTTTCTGGATATGTGGGACGCTGGCTGGTTCTGGAGACACGGAGAGTACGACCTGGAACTGAAGATAGAGACCGACTTTCCAGAAGCGGACGTGGTCGCCAAATTCCGCATGACCCTCTTTGAGGGAGACAGCGACTTCCTACGGGCTCGGCGTGACGTTATGAAGCTCGGGATCGGCACAGCATGGCCGCACAGGGAAACGAATTTCCACTTCATTGACGTCGTTTCCATCCCGAAGAACTAATCCGACAGCCCAAGCAAGTCCCCCCCCGGGCCACTCCAGGCAGTAGACGCCCCCGGGCTCCGGACCAGGGGGCATGTAGCACTCACGGTTGCTGGTTGATCCAGTGTACTTCGCTAATGAACGTCCGATTCGCCAAGTAATATTCGGCGTGCTTTAGGGACTCATCGATGCCGGCCGTGTCCGGGAAACTTCTGCCCAACTTATCCGCCGTTAGATAGCTCACCACGCGCTTTATCAGCGCTACCCGCGCATGGTGGTCGCCATTCTCATATGCATTCCTGAAGTCCTCGTGGCCTCTGGTGTCCGCCTCGCGCAGCGCTAGCAGCCTTACATACTCGGGATTAGACTGTTCTATAGGCTTCTTCAAGTTGTCCCACTGCTGGCTCATCCATTGCTGACGCTGCTTTATGCAGTCGTAGACGGCTCTGTACGCTGGTGATAGGAGTTGCAGGACAACGCCGTCGTGCCAGTCAGCCATTACCTTCAACGTGTCAGATCGGCTGATTCCAGCAGCGGTAAGCTGCGCTTCAACCGCGCACATGCGGCGGAGCAACTCTTCTCGGGGCAACGGGTCGGCCATGTAGCCCGAACGGGTCAGCAGCGTGGCAGATAGCTCCGCGTTGGAAACAACAAGCCCTTTCAGCCGCTGAGTAAGCTCAGCCGTCTCGGTAACTTGCTTAGTGAGATCACGGAGGCGTGCCTCCACTCCACCCGGCCCCTTGAAGGACTCGAACATCTCAATGTTCGTCAGGAAGAACAGGACCACGCTGGCGGAAAGGCATGCGGAACCGGCGGCCACGCGGTCGATAAACAACAGGAAGATTCCTAGCAGCAAGGCAACGACGCAGCCCGCCCCAACCGTCAGGCGTTGAATCCCCAACAAGAATCTTTTCATGTGAGTGCCCGAGTTGCTCAGCGGACGCCGCAGATTTGATGATTGTCAGATAGCCCGCGCACCCTGCCGCCCGCAGCCCGGCACCGCGACAAACCGCGAACATTCCAGGTAATTCCGCAGGCGACCGAATGAATCAAGCTTCGCCAATCATCTTGGTCGTGCCGGAGTGGCCGAAATTCAGGTTACCCGTCTTGACCAGCGCTTCAAGCACGATGCGCATCGTATCGGGAGTCTTGACCAGGGCCTGGAGCACTTCAGCCGGATCAGTCTCCTCGCCCCGCGTAGACGCCATAAACATCTGCATAATATCCGGATTACTGAAGAGTCCCATGATGGCGCGAACTTCGGGGGAACTGTCGTCCTCCTTTTTGTAGACCGGGAATTCGTAACCTGTGAGCTTGGCAAGTTCGAGCAAATGGCTATCGGGTCGAGCGGGGTCTCGATCAAGCAGATCGAACGTCCGCGACAAAGTTGTCGCCAAAGTCTTCAAGCCAGCGCCAGTATCTTCATAATCGATATACCGCAGATGGGCTATGTCGAAGGGAACGCTCGGGCCAGCCCGATCCTTAAGGATAATGGTGCCCGGCTTGCAGGCGTGACGCAGGCCCAGCTCATAAAAAACATTCGGATTTGGGTACGTGACATCGGCGATCACGTAGTCAGAATGCATAATTCGCGTGATGATATCTGTGGTGATTGTTCCCGTCGCCGCGATGTCGTCCGCACGAGAAATCTCAAGGTCCGGTCGGGCCTGGAGTATCGCCTCCTTGATCAGCCCGTCGTACTTCTTGCGTAATTCCAGGTAGCTGACCGGTTTGCCACCGAATTCCTGGTTTCCAATTGCCATCACCACAAAGCATGTCTTCGCCGCCATCTTTTTTCCGCAGTGTTCGAAAACGACAATTCTACGCAAACTGATAAGCAAGACCAGCCCACTTCCGTACGGGTCGAAAGACGTGGCCGCGATGTCAAAAGGGTGTACCAATGTGACACTGGCGCGACAGGGTACTGAGATGGTGTCGTAAGGGTTGACTGTCATTTGACACCGCCTTTATCATTGACACCATATATCAACGACACCACGCGGGGCACCATGTCGCACACCTTCTACTACGGACGCGTCTCCACCACGGACGGTCAGACCAGCGCCACACAGACCACGGAAGCGCAGGCCCTCGGCATCCCCCTGGACCACGTGCACGTCGATGAGGGCGTGAGCGGGTATCACGTGGCCCCTGCCGACCGGCGCGAGTGGGCCATCCTGGAGCGCCGGCTGCGACGCGGGGACGTCCTGGTAGTCCGCTGGCTGGATCGCATCAGTCGGCGCTACGACGAACTCCACGCCACCATGCGCCGCTTGATGGACAAGGGCGTGAAGGTTCGATGCACCCTCAACGGCATGGAGTTCGATGGGGGCGCTACGGACGCCATTGCCAAGGCCACCCGTGACGCGGTGCTTGCCTTCATGGCCGCCCAAGGCGAAGCGGACTATCTCAACCGCCGCGAAATGCAGGCTCGGGGCATTGAGATCGCCAAGGCCGAAGGGAAGTACAGGGGCCGCGCAAAGCAGCATGACGACGACGCCATCGCGGCCTATGTCGGCGCGGGTAACTCGTGGACCCAAGCACAGCAGGAATTTAACGTCAGCCGTTCAGCAGTCGCTCGGGCCATGAGGGCGGCGAAAACACCGGCGTAGCCTGCCCCACTGGCCGCCCATCGAAGCGGCTTTGTCGTTTACGGGCAACGGCTCAAAAAGATAACTGTAAGCCATTGACAGGCCCGCAGCGCCGCGCCGGTAAACAGAATGCGGGTGGCAGGACCGTGGGACTTAAATCCGATGGTCGCATGCCCCCTTTGCGCCGCTTGCAGCATCCATGCACTATCTTCCGCTCGTACTTGCTCGCCTCTGTTTCTTGTTTGCCCGTCCCGGCACTTGAACGCGGCGGCCCCATTCCCTGGAGATTGAAGATGCTCGCTACGCAATCCGCCGTTACCGTCCCGCCCCATATCATTACGTGCCTCAATCGGGCCGCTGGTAGCGCGGTGAGGGTTCTGCGGCGCGATCACCGTATGACTGTCCATAGTCGGACCCTGCGGGCGCAGGGCGCTGCATGGGTTCAACAAGCGGCTGCCGAGTCCTCGGACCACCCCACCGAGCCGAACGCCCTGTCGCTTCTTGAGGACATCCTCCGCGACGTCATGATCGAGTCGGCGCTGAATGCGCAAGCGTGAGCGGCCAGTAGCCCTTGGAGACGCCCTATGACATTCGCACTCGTCGTTGCCGCCTTCTTCGCTGGCGCCGGGTACATGGCCTACACGCGGGACCAAGAGGCAGAGCGCAGACAATGGGAAGAGTGGGACCGTAAGCGCGAGGCCGAGAAGCGCAGCGAGGACCGTTGAGACCCGCCTGCAACCGTCATGGGGTTCTGAAGCCAGCATGACGGCCCGCAATGGACAACGTCCTAAGGGCAGGGGAGGTGAGGTTCCCGATCTCTCTACCAAGGAACGGCTCACAGCGTCCTAGAGACAGTCTCTGAGCTTCCCCTCTATCTCATAGAGCGGCCCAGCGGTACTGCCATGTACTGATTTACTCCGCGCCCCGCCGCGTGGGTCGTGCGCCCGGCATGACCCTCCGCGTAACGGGCGACGCGGAGAACCCCTGGTTCGTTGCCAAGGACGTGTGCGACGCCCTGGGGATCGAGACGAAGAACGCCCGCCGCTCGCTCGATGAGGACGAGATCAAATCCCTCAATTTGAGTGGTTTTCGGGGGCGACCGCCGCTGGCTGTATCTGAGTCCGGCCTCTACGCCCTTACCCTGAAGTCCCGCAAGCCTGAGGCAAAGTCCTTCCGCAAGTGGGTCACCTCGGCGGTCCTGCCCGCGATCCGCAAAGACGGCGGATACATCCGGGGCGAGGAAAACGCGCAGTCCGAGGAAGAACTGATCCTAGCCGCGATGCAGGTCCTCCAGCGCAAGGTGACGAAGCTGGCCGCCCAGGCGCACGGGCTGGACCCGGACGCCGAGCAGCCCTCCCCGGCTCCGGTGCCGAATCCTTAAGGGTTAATCGCCGCGCAGACGAGGAAGACTTTGGGCTCGCCAACTCGGCCGGGGCCGGCGACGGACCCACCAAGCTATGCCGAGTAAATACGTACATGGTAGTACCGCTGGGCCGCTCTATGAGATAGGGAAGGGAGTCATGGGCTGTCCCTAAGACGTCCTAGAGAAAGTCTTTAAGCCCGCTGATGGGGACCGATGGGGGAGTTACCCACTCCCTCGGCTAGCGACCCTCGCTATGCCGCGCCTTGTTCTGCACGACTCACTCTGACTTGCCTTATACCGTCCTGAGGCATGCCGCTGCCCGTGAGTGGGGGGAACTACTAAATACGTACATGTTAGTAACGGACCTTAGCTTCACGGCATCCCGCCATCCCCTCCTGCTTTCCTTGCCCGCCCTGGGCGTCTCCACCTCCCTTGAAGACTTGCACAAAGTGCCGAGAGACCAAGCCCCTGGGTGAATTCCCAAGCAATGGTCCCGGCAGGCATCGCAGCGCCTGTAAGGCATGCGAGCGTGAGCGCGACCGCGCTAGGTATATCCCCAAGCCCCCCCGGGCACCCCGACCGCCCAAGGCCAAACCCGTGAGGCCGCCTAAGCCCCCGCGCCCCCCGGCGAAGTCCAGCCGCCCCTTGTGGCCGCGCTACCGGCGCATGCTGGAGAGGTGCGGCAACCCCCGGCATCCGGCCTATGGAAACTATGGCGGACGCGGGATTCAGGTGTGTGAAGAGTGGCGTAACGACTTCTGGGCGTTCGCCGAGTTCTGGGGCGACATCCCGTTCCCTGACGCCAGCATGGAGCGCCTTGACGTCAATGGGAACTATGAGCCTGGTAACTGCAAGTGGGCCACGCCCAAAGAGCAGGCCCGCAACAAGCGCAATACCCGCAGCGTCACGCTGGACGATGGTCGCGCCGTCTCCCTGGCGGAAGTAGCGGAGGACAACGGCCTGTCCTGGGCGACCCTCAAGGACCGCGTAACCCGCTCCGGTCGGTCCCTGGCCGACGCCCTCGACCTCCCGCACTGGACGCAAATGCGGACGGCGGTGGAGATCGACGGGGAGCGCCGCTCAATGGCGGCCTGGGCGCGGCACTACGGAATCCCCTACGACGTGTTCCGCGACCGCATCAAGCGCGGCATGGACCCAAAGGACGTCGTAGGCCTTCCCCCGGGCTGTCATGTGCGAACGCTCGTGGCCTATCAGGGCGAGCGGCTGCCGCTGAAAGAATGGGCCGCCCGCTTTGGTATGCGCTACTCCACCCTCTACGGGCGTCTCCGGGCCGGCTGGCCGGTGGAGCGGGCGCTAACCACGCCGACCATGCAGGCGGCATAAGGCCGTCCCCTCCACCTCGGCCCCACAGCCTGCCCCCCGAATCTATGACCTACGCAACCATCATCGTTGGCCGCACTCATAGTCAGTGCCCGACAGATCGCGCCCCAGACGGCGCCAACTCGGCTCCTGACGTCACCCAGGTCCGCGCCTATGACAGCAACAACGTCATGCGGCTCCGTCACCGCATCCCCGATACCCTGCCACTGCGATACCACGGCGCGGCCTTTGTGGAGCTTCCCTAGTGCCAGCGGGTCTACAAGTCTTCGATGGGGCCGGGAACCTGAAACTCTCCTTGGGCGACCGCATCGGGCGCTTCACGGGCGCCGTCGTGACTAATGGAGCGGACGGTTCCGTGGTGGTTGATGGAACTAATACGGGCGCCCCTTTTTTCATCCTGACCGCGCTAGAGAACCCCATCGGGTGGTTCTCCCCGCCCGTTGTCTCGATTAGCGGCGGGACGATCTCTTGGGTCTACATGCCCACGCCGGGGAACCCGCAGAGGATCAATTGCCTCATCCGATATGGAGTCCACTGATGACCGCAGGCATCCAAGTCCTTAACGATTGGGGGACAGTGCAGGTCGATGCCGATTGGGCCGCTATGTCCCTGCGCCACAAGCAACAGATCAGCATCGCCACACCGGCACAAGGCGCCCGCGCTTTCGATGGGGTCATGACGCTCCAAGCGAAGGCCCCCATGGTCTTCTGGAAAGCCGGCGCCCCCATTTTCGTCCTGGCGTCGGTCGATAACGGAAACGGCACCTGGACATTCACCTTTCGATCCACCGATCCCACGACCGCCACGGTCTATGCGTTCGACACGCCAGAATGGAGCACGCAGACCTACGGGCTTGAGATTTTCAATGCACAGGGCGTCAAGGTCTTTGGGGATCATCTGTCCCCGCTGAAGCTGGCCGCCGTGGTTCCCCTTGCCGGCATGCCCTACACCTGGGACGGCCTACAGGCGGGGAGCTATGCCGTCTCGATGAGCGATCCGGGGTTCATGGCGGAGACGTACTATGCGGACGTGCCAAAGACGGCTGTTTGGTCCTGCGGGGCCATGGACCGGCCCAGGGGCGGGCAGACGGACTGGACGCTATCGCGGGATAGTATCCCGGTAGAACTTCAAAGCTCGACCTCATACCCGGCGAAGTTCATGCTGGTGGCGGATGTGGCAGGGCTTTGACGGGCCAGTGCCCGCCTAGGGGCGCCTATCCTTGGAACGCGATTTACGGCCAAGGACTTCCTACAAGCCGAACGGCCAACTCTTGGAGTTGGAGGTTGCAGCAATGACCCAGAAGGCCCAGACGCACGGTCAAGGCGACATTGAGGCCACTCAAGCCGAACTCCAGCGCGTCCGGACAATGCTGAGCGGTAGGGGTGGCCCATGTCAGGACAGAACTAGGAGACCGAACCCCGACAGCGCCCGAGAACGTACCCCAAAGCCCTCGACAGCGGGGGGTTTTTCTTGCCCTCCGTGCTCCCGCGCAGCCATGCGCTACTGGCCAGCTCCCATGCTATCCTCTCAGATCATTGCGCACCGCGTGTATTTCCAAAAGAACAATTACGATGAAGATAGACGCAAATTTTCTATCGCAATTTTGGCCCGGATTCTCCGGCGGCCTCGCCAGTACGGTCCTGGGAGGCATTATTCTGACCGTTATATTCTTCCTCTTTAAGGAAAAATTATTTTCCCTCCCAACGGTCGCTGGCGTATGGGAGTGCGAAACAACTATACAAACCACCGAATACAATCCATACAGGGGCATGAAGGTTTGGTACAAAATAACTCTACTTCAGTCTGGTACCGCCATATCTGGAATGGGAGAAAAAGACAGGGAATGCGCCGCAGGGGGAACTCGCCGGTATGACGGCAAGCATCGAAGAACAACGAACATCAGTGGAGCCATCACCAAACGTTTTTTTGGCTCGGACAACATTGTAATTTTTTGGCGGGAAGATGGAGAACGACGAGAGGCTGCCTCCTTTTTTCGGTTGCGAGTTTCAGGATGTAAGAGAAAGGGCGATCTTTCGGGATCGTTTTATTCAACTGCGGCGCAGAGCAGTGGAACGGCGTCTTGGAAGCGTATCGCATAAACGGTGCACACTTCTTTACCGATACGGCGCTTGGCTGCTCTGGCTAATCTTCTTCTCGCTGTCCAAGACACTTTATCGCAACGAGACCAAGGAGATGCACGATCGAATTCTTTCGATCGCCGAAGCAATTAAGCTGGACAGAATTGACGAAAAAATGTTCGCTGCCGTAGTGGTGGCGGAAGATCATAGATTTTGGATGCATAAAGGTGTCGACCACGTTGGCTTTCTTCGGGCAACTGCTTGCTGCCTTAAGGCATTTGATTACACACAAGTCAGTCACCC
>NZ_JFJW01000035.1:0-24174 GCF_000611125.1 Cupriavidus sp. SK-4 | reverse complement strand
CTCAGCACACAGAATTCCTGACACCTCCGACCGAACGGCTGCTATCAGATTCTTGACCCAGCCTTCCGCCGACACCCTTCGTTACTCATCTGATTTCCTCGCTGTGGCCGCCCTTGCGGGTGGGACAAGTGGGTTCAGATGTATTTAGCTAGCGAGTCTTCCCAGCCTTTCGTGGGGTGCAACGGCTATTCGGAGAGTCTTACCATCTGCAGATTCCGTCATACGATCTAGCTGCCTTGCTCACTCAAGATTCACGCGCACATGCCGTAGAGAGACAGGTGGAGTTCGCCATAACAACCAACGGAAAGAAATGGATATCGAACTAGGAATCCGCAGTTTGCTGATCGTCGCAGCGGCGGCAGCTTTGTCTGCTTGTGGCGCAAAGGTGGACTGCAACAGTGACAGCGCTAAGAAGGATGCTTTGGAGATCATCCAGTCTCATCTCGACAATGCGGTCTGGTATAGGGAAATGAAGATCGCTATTACTGGCGATCCGAAGCTTGAGAACATCAAGACTGTCGAGAAGAGCGAAGATGGGTCTCAAGCTCGATGCAGGGCCAGCTACTCCTACACCTACAACGACAAGCCTCGCACGGTTGAAGTGCCATATAACCTGGCCTACTTGGAGGACAAGAAAAAGCCTGAAGTGCGCGTAGTCATCAGTGAGGTACAGGCAGGGCTAATGGGCGTTGTCATGACCGAGCGGCCGATCAAGAACGGAGAGGAAAAGATCTACGATCCCCAAAACGGGAACCTCGTCGCGCTGCGCCACTGGAACAAGAACGTTCAGGACGGGCTGCAAGAATCCTATGATCGTCAGACAAAGGCGCTGATGCATCAGTACACGGCTGTGGCCGGTAAGAAGGAAGGCTCCGAGAAGGCATGGATGGCCGATGGGACGCTGATAACTGATCTCACATGGAAGGACGGCAAACCGACTGGCTTCTTGATGACTGCGCGTGGAAGCGACCAACTGGTGTTCGTGAAGACCAACGGCTACGTCGTCACGCAGCTCAAGGACGGACAGAAGCAAGGCCAGCGCAAAACCTATGGTATTGGTCAGAATGCTGACTATCTAACGATGGTCGAAACTTTCAAGGATGACCAGCTCGACGGACCTACGGTGCGGCTTGATACCAACGGTGCGGTTCTCTCGCAAGTCTTGTATCGGCAGGGCCAGCTCGCAACGGACGATGAAGCCACCGCTAACGTTATTGGCGACTGCGTGGCGAACTGGGCAAACAGGTATCGCCGTGCATGGTCCTCGTCAAATCAGCGCGAGGTCGAGCAACAAGTCGTCTATCGAAGCGCTAGGTGGGAGATGGATTGCAAGGAGGGGCGTTTCCCATAAGCCCGGTTGATGCATTCCCTTATACACAAGTAGGACCGTCTCGGCAGCGGGACATGGAGCCTGAGGCTGCGGAAATTTCGAGGTAAGGGGTTGTTAACTTCGCCAGACTCGCGTTTACTCTCGGATTTTGGGCAGCAATGGGCAACGAGTCGGGGGCATGGGTGGACGAGGAATTTGAGAGTCTGGATCTTGGTGATCCGCGGCGGGATCGGCGCGCCAAGGAATTGCTCAAGCGGTTTGCGGCCCTGCCTACGGCGAGCATTCCGGGCGCATGCGATGACTGGTCCCAAACCATTGGGGCGTATCGGTTTCTCGGCAATGAGCAGATCGGTTGGCGGGACGTGATGCAGCCGCATTGGGAACGCACGGCGGACAGAGCCGCGCAGTTTCCGGTGGTGCTGTGCATCGCTGATTCGACCGAGTTGAACTTCAATGGCCAGGAAATGGAGGGGTTGGGGCCGCTGAGCTACGAAGCCCAGCGGGGCATGTTTTTGCATCCGACCTACGCGGTGACGCCTGACCGTGGACCGCTGGGGGTGATCGATGCCTGGATGTGGGCTCGGGAGCCAAAGGACACCGACGGCAACCGCGGCGGGATCAAGGAAAGCGTACGCTGGATTGAAGGGTACGAACGCGTTGCGGAGCAAGCCGCGCTATTGCCCCAGACACGGCTGGTGTATGTGACTGACCGCGAGGGTGATATTGCCGAGTTGATGGCACGCGCCCAGGAGCTTGGCCAGCCGGCCGACTGGCTGATCCGCAGCCAACATAACCGCAACCTTGCCGGGGGCGGCAAGTTGTGGGATAGCGTCGGCGCCAGCTCGGTACTTGGGGAGATCACCTTTATCTTGCCGGGGCGTGCAGGCCAGAAGGCGCGCGAGGTCAAACAGGAGCTACGCGCAAAACGTGTGAAGCTGCCGGGTCTGGTCGGCGCGGAGATCACCTGTGTAGAGGCCAGGGAGATCGGAGCGCCCGCAGGCGTCAAGCCAGTGGTTTGGCGGCTGTTGACGAACCGAGAGGCCCAGGACGCCGATGCTGTCATCGAACTTGTCGACTGGTACCGAGCCCGATGGGAGGTGGAGATGTTTTTCCATGTCCTGAAGACCGGCTGCAAGGTCGAAGCGCTGCAGCTATCGCACATGGATGGTGTGGAGCGGGCCTTGGCGTTGTATATGGTAGTGGCGTGGCGCATTGCCCGCCTGATGCGATTGGGCAGAACCTGCCCGGATCTGGATGCGTCCCTGTTCTTTGACGCCGACGAGATTCGGGGAGCATACGTGCTTGCCAAGAAGGCCCGCCCGAAGACACCGGTCACACTCAATCAGATGATTCGGCTGGTTGCTTCCCTGGGTGGGTTCCTTGGGCGCAAGAGCGATGGCGAGCCTGGCGCTGAGACGATCTGGATCGGCATGCAGCGAACCATGGACGCCGCGCTCACCATTCAAGCACTGCGGGAAGAGTCATGACTTGTGTATAAGGAAATGCCATAAAGGAGCGCAATGGAACTGGGATCCGCCATTGGCCGGAATCAATGCAGCGCAGATGTACTGAAATGTCGTCTGTAGCATCCGGGACTTGTTCCGAGCCGGATCCGGAAGTGATTGCGCAACGTGGCTGCGGCGCCGAACCCCACTTGCACCGCGATGTCATCCACGGACGAATCGGTGTCTTCGAGCAACACCCTCGCTCGGCTTGAACGCTCTATCAGCAACCACTCGCCAGGCGGCATACCCATCATACTGACAAAGTGCCGCTGGAACGTGCGGGCTCTCATTGCGGCTTGCCTTGCCATCCTGGCAATCAGCCAGTCTTCGTCCAATGTTGCGCGCACCGCGTCCACTAGGGGGGGCCAACGAAGCATTGCTGCGCTTCGAGACCGGCTCGGCAATGTACTGGGCTTGGCCGCCTTCACGGTGTGGCGGCATGACAAGTCGGCGTGCGACCTGATTGGCCGCGCGAGGGCCAAAGTCCCGGCGGATCAGATGCAGGCACAGATCGATTCCCGCTGCACTTCCGGCAGACGTCAGGACAAGCTCGGCCGAACACGTCGCAAAGCGATACCACGCTTTTCCCATTTCCGGTCTGGGCAAACCGAACACTCCAACGGCGCAGCCGTATTCAAAGAGGCTCAGGCCGTCGTAGACGACGACTGCGACAAGTCCCCCATTGGCGCCCGATTGCGATTCGTTCCTTGGCACGATGCAGATAGAGATAGGTATTGATGCCATCTCGCCGGATTTTGCACCATCTGCCTCGCGCCTCGCGCCTCGCAAGCGTCGAAACGTGTCAGTTTGACAGCGCCGGTAGCATGCCTGCCTGCTCGCAGGTGCTGTGGACACCATGCGGCGCACGGGCAAACCAGTCCGCCCCTGTTCTGGTGCTTGGCGCCGGACGGGAGCCGGTCGACAACAGCGTGGAGGCTTGCATGTACGGTCAAATGAGATTCATCGAGTCGCCCGACCATATCCGTCGATATCTATCGTCGCAATATGGCGTAGCGCGCTCAACTTACTGACCGCTGCACAACTCTGACTCGCGCACGCGAAGCAGGTGTAACAGGCTTCGCGCCTGGGCCAACTTATTGCCACGATTGAAGTTCACAACTGAGCGGCGGATGCGCGCGGCGTGCTGCGCCCGAACCGATGCAGCGCAGGGCGCGGGTTCCGACAGTTGGCGATGCCGAATAAAATATTGTGTATGTCTTGCGAGCTCTATCGCTGTGCCGATGACTTTTTTTCGCGAAACTCCATGTGCTTAAAGAAATGGTCTTCACCCCGCGCTTGAGCCGACGAGCGGCGACACCTGCGGCGCATCGAAGGCACGAACCTCCGGCGGTTCTCCGTTGGACCACGGCGCGATCTCGACCAGAGCGGAATGCGCGCTGGATCCCTGGGCCAAGCTGGAGGTGCCGCGGTCCATCGTCAGGACGTTGGGATTGCCGTGGCGCTCGAGCGAGCTGTCGTTCGCATCGAACCAAGCGCCGGTGGGCATTACCACGACGCCGCGCATCAGCGCATCGTCCAGACGTGCACCGGCCAGGCATGCCCCTCGCTCATTGAACACGCGCACGATATCGTTCTGCACAATGCCGCGCTCTGCCGCGTCCATCGGATGCATATGGATCGCCTGCCGGCCTCCAACCTTCATAGACATGGAGTGGCTGCCCGCGTCCAGCTGGGAGTGCAGCTTGTCAGCCGGCTGGGACGTGATGAGGTGCAAGGGCCAGCGCCGGGCCGCGGCATCGCCAAGCCATTCGGCGGGCGGCAGCCAGGACGGATGCGGAGGGCAATCCTGATAACCGAATTCGCTGATGCGCCGGGAGTATAGCTCGATCTTGCCGCTGGGTGTACTCAGGGGACGCCCCTGTGGATCAGCACGGAAATCCGAGAACAGCACGAAAGGCGTGCCCGGCTCCGGCAAGCCGGTCCACCCCTCCTCCCAGAACTGTTCAAACGGCGGCGCTTCGAAGCCTGCCCGGGCCCAGCGTTCCACCATACTGTCGTAGATATGGCGAATCCACGCGAACTCGTCGCGGCCTTCGGTGAACGCGGGCTCGCAGCCGGCGCGCAGTGCCAGGTCACGATAGATGTCGAAGTCGTTGCGGCTGCCGTACTGCGGCGGCAGCGCCTGATGCATCGCCAGCACGTACCGGTCTCGTGACGAGCCCCCGATGTCGTTGCGCTCCAGCGTCGTGGTGGCCGGCAGAACAATGTCCGCGCGCCGAGCGGTGGGCGTCCACCAGCTGTCGTGCACGACGATCGTCTCCGGCACCTGCCAGGCGCGCACGAGCCGGTTCAGGTCCTGATGGTGGTGAAACGGGTTGCCGCCGGCCCAGTACACCATGCGGATATCCGGATAGATGCCTTCACGGCCGTTGAAGTCGTAGCGCCACCCCGGGTTCAGCAACATGTCCGAAATACGCGCGACGGGGATCGTGCTGCGCGCAGGATTGGCACCCGCGCCCATTTCCGGTGCCGCAACGTCGGGCCGAGGCGTCCCGGCGCCGTTGATGGAGCCATGCCCGAACGCGAAGCCGCCACCCGGCAGGCCGATCTGGCCGAGCATCGACGCCAGGGCGATGCTGGCCCAGTATGGCTGTTCGCCGTGGTGCGCGCGCTGCAACGACCACGTGCAATTCAACATCGTGCGCTGCCGGGCGGCTTCCGTGGCTAGTTCGATGATGGTCTCGGCCGGCACTGCGCAGATCGATTCCGCCCAGCGGGCGTCCTTGGCCTGGCCGTCGTCGCGGCCCAGCAGATAGGCCGCGAACGCGTCAAAGCCCTCGCAATGGCTCGAAAGAAAATCCGCGGCGTGCAGGCCGCGCGTCAACAGCGTGTGCGCGATGCCCAGCATCAGCGCAGTGTCGGTGTTGGGCCGGATAGGCACCCATCGGGCCTGCAGGCCGTCGGGTATGTCAGCGCGCGTTGGGCTGACTACAACGAATTTCACTCCCGAGCACTTTGCACGTTCTATCCACTCTTGCGAGCTGTGCGCACCCGCGCCGCCGGAAGTGATCTGCGTATTGCGCAAGGGCAGGCCGCCAAATGCGATGAACAGGTCCGTGTGTTCAAGAATGCTGCGCCAGTCGGTTACTCTTCCCGTGACTGGCTTGTAGGTGCCGATCACATGGGGCAGCAGGAACTGCGCGGCGCCCCAACTGTAGTTGCCTGCCTGCGTGGTGCAACCCCCGCCTGCGAACAAGAAGCGGTGCGTCAGCGTGCGGGCATGATGCAGGCGCCCGGCGGAGGACCATCCGTAGGATCCGCCAAAGATGGATGCATCGCCATGGTCGGCGCGCACCCGTGCCAGCTCGCCGGCCACCAGGTCCAGCGCGGTGTCCCAATCCACCTCGACGAACTCATCGTTGCCCCGCTCGCTGCGCTCCGCGTTCTCGCGCTTGCGCAGCCAGCCGCGCCGCACTGAAGGCCGGCGGATGCGCAGGGGCGAATGCACCATGCCCGGCATGGATTGCAGGATCGGTGAAGGTGCGCTGTCGCAGGGAAACGGCTCGCACGCGACGAGCTTTCCGCCTTCTACGACGGCCGTATATGCACCCCAGTGCGAAAGCGTGGGAAAGCGGCTGCGAGTATCGGCTGCAGCAAGCTTCGTTGTCATGTTGGTCTCCTCCACCGAAATACAGGCGCCCGCTACGGGCGGCGCAAGCACCCAATGTTGGGCGGGCCGTGCGAGCATTTTTTTCTCTTTTGCACGGGATACTCCAGTGGAATGAGATGAATTTTCTCCGGACGCATCCCTAAGCTGATTGACATTCCAGCGGCGATCACAACACGAAAGCCGCACCGCTCAGCAACGGAGATTCGATGAAAGAAAGCACTCAGTTAGTATGCGCCGGCCGCCATCCGGAGCGTTTCGGCGGGGTCGTCAACACGCCGATCTTCAGGGCATCGACCATTCTTGCCGGGTCGATGGCCCAATGGGAGGAAATGAAGCGCGCCCGCGCCGCGGAAGAGCCTGGCGCGACGACCTACGGCCGCTACGGCACGCCCACGACCCACGCGCTGGAAGAAGCCGTTGCCGCGCTGGAAGGCGGACACCGGTCGCTGGTGTTTCCGTCCGGCCTCGCGGCGATCAGCACCGCGCTGACGGCGCTGCTGTCCGCCGGTGACCACGTGCTGATCACTGACAGCGCCTATTCGCCAACACGCGCCTTCCTGGAGCGCGTCCTGAAGCGGTTCGGCGTCGAAGTCGAGACCTACGATCCCGTCGGCAGCACGCCGATCGAGTCATTGCTGCGACTCAACACGCGTGTCGTATACGTCGAATCACCAGGGTCGGAGACGTTTGAGATTCAAGACATAGCGGCCATCTCGGCCGCCGCACATCGACATGGCGCCGTCGTGGTCATGGACAACACGTGGGGAACGCCGCTCTTCTTCAAGCCTTTCGCCCACGGCGTCGACGTTTCGATCCAGGCCGCCACCAAGTACATCGTCGGTCATTCCGATGCCATGCTCGGCGTGGTCACGTGCAATCGGGATACTTGGCCGCTGATCAAGCAGACCACGCAGGACATGGGACAGACCGCGGGCCCGGACGACATCTACCTGGCACTGCGGGGCTTGCGCACGATGGCGGTGCGGCTCCAGCGCCACTGGGAATCCGGCCTGCGCGTCGCCCAATGGCTGGAGCGCCAGCCGCAGGTCGAGGCAGTGCTGCATCCCGCACTGCCATCCCATCCCGGCCACGTGCTGTGGAAGCGCGACTTCACCGGTGCCTGCGGCCTGTTTTCCGTAGTGGTGCGCACGAACTCGAAAGCATCGCTCGCCGCCTTCATCGATGCACTGGAGCACTTTGGCCTGGGGGTTTCCTGGGGCGGCTATGAAAGCCTCGCCATCCCGTTCACGCCGGGAAAGAACTGCACCGGCGCGCGCTGGCCGTATCAAGGGCAGGCCGTGCGCCTGCATGTGGGTCTCGAAGACCCGCAAGACCTCATCGACGATCTGCAGCGCGGCCTGATGGCGCTGTCCGCGCATGAATCCAGCCTGGAGGCATTGCAGGACGTCCAGGCCGACCAGGCTTGTCCGACCTGAACGACAACGCAGCCTAAAGCCGGGTTTTCCCGGCACTTACCCCCCTACACCAATCCACGACGGAGACAGACATGAGCAAGATGAAGATTGAAGGATCCTTTGTTGCCCTGATCACCCCCTTTGCCAAGGACGGCAGCCCGGACTTCGGCGCCTTTCGCGAACTGCTGGATTTCCAGGAACGCCACGGCACTTCGGCGGTGCTGATCATGGGATCCACGGGCGAGGTCTCGATGCTCTCGCAAAAAGAGCGCGAGGCCATCATCGTGGAAACCGCGAAAATGAAGACCGGCAAGATGAAGCTGTTCTATGGCTGCACCGGCAACAACACCCAGACCACCAAGGACTATCTGCGCTTTGCCAGAGCCAACGGCGCGGATGGCGCCATCATCGCCGCGCCCGCCTACATCTGCGCACCGGAAGCCGATATCGAAAGCTACTTCCTGGAAGTGGCCGACGAGACCGACCTGCCCCTCGGCATCTACAACAACCCGCCGCGTGTGAAGACCGACCTGCATTGGGACAGCCTGCTGCGCATCTTCAAGCATCCCAACTATGTCGTCCACAAGGAGTCGACGACGCGCGTGGGACAGGTAGCGCAAGTGCTGCGCGGCGCGCCGGATGTCTCCGTGATGTGCTGCGACTCGCCCAACCTTGGCCTGGTCGTTCCAACCATGAGCCTGGGCGGCCATGGCACCGCGAACATGACCGGCAATATCGCCCCGGCGGAGCTGACGCAGATCTCCCGTCCGTGGACATCCCCCGACACCGCGGCCAGCTTCCACCAGGCCTACCTGCAGAACCTGCAGTTGCTGCACTACGCCTACTCAGCCATCAACCCGGTGGCGATCAAGTCGCTGATGAAGGCGGTGGGCCTGCCTTCGGGCGAACTGCGCAAGCCGCTCACCGGCCTGGAAGGCGAGCCCCTGCTGCGCGGCCTGCGCGTCATCAAGGAGCTCGAACTCGACCGGAAGTACGGCTGGTCGTCGCCGATGCTCAAAGCCGTTTGAACCGAACCGGGAGCGATCAATGGACCTCGGCATTGCAGGGCGCCATGCACTCGTCTTCGGCGGGAGCAAGGGCATGGGGCGCGCTTGCGCGCACCAACTGGCGGCGGAAGGCGTGAAGGTATTCATCGCCGCCCGCACGGAGAGCACGCTGGCCGCGGCGGCAGCGGAAATCGGCGCCGCGACGGGCGGTGATGTCCGCTACGTGGTAGCGGATATCACCACGGACGAGGGGCGCGCCGCCGCGCTGGCGGCATGCCCTGCCCCCGACATCCTGGTCAACAACGCGGATGGTGCCCCGCCCGGTGATTTTCGCCAGTGGACACCGGCAGACTGGCACGCTGCGATCGATGCCATGATGATCGGGCCGATCGACATGATCCGGCGCACCGTGGACGGCATGATCGAACGCCGCTTCGGCCGCATTGTGAATATCGTCTCGCGCAGCGTGAAGACGCCGCAGCTGGAACTGGGCCTGTCCAATGGCGCGCGCTCTGGCCTCGTCGGCTTCGTCGCAGGGCTTGCGCGCCAGACGGTTCGCCACAACGTCACGATCAACAACCTGCTCCCGGGCGTGTTCGCGACCGATGCCCAGCGCCACCACATCGAAGGCATGCTGGAATCGACCGGCAAGAGCTTCGAGCAACTCTGGAACGAACGCGGCGCCGACAACCCGGCTGGCCGCTATGGCCGGCCGGAAGAGCTCGGCGCACTCTGCGCCTTCATCTGCTCCGGGCACGCGAGCTATATCTGCGGTCAGAACATCCTGATCGACGGTGCAGCTTACCCCGGCACCTTCTGAGCCACCAGCTTCACCGAAGCCATTCCAAGGCAGCGCCGCCCGCCGCGCCCCACGTCATCGCGCGCGATGGCGCTGCCTTCCCTTGTCCAGCAAGTTACGTTGATCCGGCCATGCAACCACGCCCCCTCACCCAGATCCGTTCCCGCCCCATGCCCGTCGTACGCATGGGCATCTTCCTCCTGTCCGTCCTGACATCCGCGGGCGTCGCAAAAGCGGAATCCAGGCCTGACAGCGCCTACCCCGTTCGTACGATCACCATCATCGTGCCGCATGCGCCTGGCGGCTCGGTGGACGGCCTTGCGCGCGTGTTCGCGATGAAGCTCGGCCAGGAGCTGAAGCAGACCGTCATTGTCGACAACCGGCCGGGCGCATCGGGCCTTGTCGGGGCCGGCATCGTCGCCCGCGCGCCGGCTGATGGCTACACCCTCTACATCAACGCCTCGATCCACAACATTAATCCGATGCTCTATCGGAAGACCATCAAGTTCGATGCGGTCAAGGATTTCACGGCGGTCAGCATGCTCGCGCAAGGCGCGCTGATCTTTAGCGTGAATCCGCAGGTGCCGGCGAACTCGCCGCAGGCACTGGCGCGCGCCGTGAAAGCCAACCCCAAGCAGTACAACTTCGCGACCAGCGGCAACGGCTCCGCCGGCCACCTGGCCCTGTCCCAGTTCATGTATGACAGCGGCATCGCGGACCTGCAGGTGCCCATTGCCCTGTACAAGGGCGGCGGTCCGGCGCTGACCGACCTCATGAGCGGCCAGGCCCAGGGGATGATGGATCCCATGCTCTCGTCGCTGCCCGGCGTCAAGGCCGGCAAGCTGCGCGCGATCGCGGTGACCGGGCGCACGCGCAGCCCGTTGTTGCCGGACGTCCCGACCATGCAGGAAGCGGGATTCAAGAACTTCGAGTTCTATTCCTGGTATGGCCTGTGGGCACCGGCCAGGCTGCCCGATGGGATCAGGAAGAAGCTCGACAGCGCCTCGGCGAGGATCATGTCGTCGCCGGACATCAAGGATCGCCTCAACGGACTGGGATTCGAGAGCGCCTACAAGGATGGCGTCGAATTCGAGCAATATATCGACAGCGAAACCAGGCGCTATCGCGCGATCATCGATCGTGCACACATCACCGCCGACTGAATCCTTGGAACGGGGCAGCAGACATGCGCGTACTAGTGCTTGGCGCCGGCGTCGCCGGCATATCCGCCGCCTACCACCTGTGGCGCGACGGCCATGAGGTGACCGTGCTGGAGCGGCAAGCGGGCCCGGGGATGGGTTCGAGCTTCGGCAACGCGGGGGGCCTTTGCCCCGGCTTTGCCGGACCGTGGGCGTCGCCGGGCATGCCGTACAAGGTGCTGCGCATGGCCCTGCAAAAACATGCGCCGGTGCGCTTTTCGATGATGCCGGATGCCGAGCGCCTGCGCTGGCTCGCCAAATGGCTCAAGGAATGCAATGCGGAGCGCTTTGGCATCAACAAGGCACGCATGCAGCGCATGGCACACTACAGCATGCGCTGCATGCAGGCCTTGCGTGACGAAGTGCCGGAGCTCAACTTCGGCTTTCACTGCGACGGCACGCTGCAACTGCTCGAAACCGACCAGGAAGTCGAACTGGCACAGCTGGCCACGCGCACACTCAGCCAGTTCCAGGTGCCATGGCGAATGATGGGGCGCGACGAAGCCATGGCGCTCGAACCATCGCTGCGGGCGTCTGCCGCCGCATGGCAAGGCGCACTGCATCTGCCGGACGATGCATCAGGCGACAGCGCAAAGTTCTGCGCCGGCCTTGCCAGCTATCTTGCCCGTCGCGGCGTGTCGTTTCAGTACGGCGCTTCGGCAACCCGCCTCGTCCATGCGCACGGCCGCCTTCGCAGCGTCGAGATCACGCATGACGGGCGGACGGATCAGCGCCAGGCCGATGCCTGTGTGGTGGCGCTCGGCTGCCAGGCGCCCGCGCTACTCGCTACTGCAGGCCTGCCAATCCCGATCTATCCGCTCAAGGGCTATTCGATCACGATCCCCATTGCCGACACCGGGGCTGCACCGCGCATGGCGATCATGGACGAGCACAACAAGATCATGCTGACCCGCCTGGGCGACAAGTTGCGCGTCGCGGGAATGGCCGAGTTCGTCGGATACGACCTGTCAGTGCGCCGGGTCCGCACGGAACTGCTGTCGACACTGACGCGACGGCTCTTTCCACGCGGGCTCGACTATGCCGCGGCCACGTCGTGGGCCGGCCTTCGTCCGATGACGCCGGACGGGCCGCCCATCCTCGGCGCGACACCGCTGCAGGGGCTCTACCTGAATGCTGGCCACGGCTCCAATGGCTGGACACAGGCGTGCGGCACCGGCCGGCTTGTTGCCGACGCGGTTTCCGGCAGGCCGCCGGAGATCGACATGGACGGACTGACCGTGGAGCGCTTCGGCATGCACCGCGCCGGACGCGCGCCGGCTCGCGTGGCCTGATCCATTGACTTGCACGGCCGCCGCTGCCGGCGGCCCCGTTCGCGCCGAGTGCCATCGACGCGGATGGCAGCGCCTGCGTGACACGCACGGCAACCCGCTGAACCGCCATAGCCGCATCACCACTATCGCCGCATCGCCCGTGCCCGGGCGGTGGCGCGCGCTGCCCTGCGCGGGCAGCAACTCGAACATACCTACGGAGGAGAACGATGAAAACATCAGGAAAGTGCGCCATCGCGGCGTCAATGGGGTGCCTGCTCGCCGCGACGGCACAGGCGCAGTCGAGCGTCACGCTATACGGCGTCATGGATGCCGGCGTGGAGTATGTCAGCCATGCCGGCACGAATGGCTCGGGGTCCGCATACCGGGTCACCTCCGGAAACACCGCGGCATCTCGGTGGGGCATTCGGGGCAAGGAGGCACTGGGCGCGGACATGAGCGCGATCTTTGTGCTGGAGAGCGGCTTCCTGACGGACACCGGCATGGCCGGATTTGGCGGCCGCCTGTTCGGCCGGCAGGCATTCGTCGGTATCGCGGGGCCGTGGGGCCAGGTCACGCTCGGGCGCCAGAACAATATCCTGTTCGATTTCTTCATCCCCTTCGACGCGAACCGCTATGCGCCGTACTCCGTGCTTGCCCACGATGCGCAGTTCGCGGGGCGGGCCGACAATGCCATCAAGTACACGGGCAACTTCGGCGAACTGACCGTCAGCGGGCTGTACAGCGCCGGCTATGACTCGACCATCGGCAACGGCGGCGAAGTCCCCGGCGCGCCGCGCGTCGGCCAGGAGATCGGCGCCGGCGCCTCGTACACCGTCGGCAAGTTCGGACTAGCCATTGCCTATGACCAGCGCCGCGGCACATCCACGGCCACGGCGGGCAACATTGAGCGCCGCTACGCGGCGGGACTTCTCTACACCAGCGGCCCCTTCACGGCCGAGGCCGGATACCGGCTCCTGCAGAACGGACTGGGCGCGCCCGCTAGCCGCTCCCATCTCTACTGGCTGGGCAGTGCTTACACGGTAAGACCGGCACTGACGCTGCGCGCCGGCATCTACCGGACGGATAACCGTGTCTCGGCCGACGACGCCATCAGCTACGTGCTGCAGGCGGCGTACAACCTGTCGAAGCGTACGGAGCTTTATGTCAACGCGTCCTACATGGACAACGCGGGCCGCTCGACGCTGGGCGTGGCGAGTGCGACCAAGGTCGCGCCAGGCGTGGGACAGACCGGCCTGGCAGCCGGCATGAAGCATATTTTCTAGTCCCACACGTGGGGCGCGGCAGGTATCCCCGGCCGCCCGCCACCCACATCGATCATCATCCAAGGAGGCAGAGATGTACATAGGTATCCCGCGCGAGACGCGGGCCGGCGAGACCCGCGTCGCCGGCACCCCCGAGACTGTCAGGAAGTACGTCGCGCAGGGCCACAAGGTCGTGGTGCAGGCGGGTGCAGGCGTACGAGCCTGTCAGCCCGACAGTGCCTATGAGGCCGTCGGCGCGACCATCGGCACAGCCGCCGAGGCGCTTGGCGCCGACCTGGTGCTCAAGGTGCACGCGCCCGAGATCACCGAGCTGGCGCACATGAAGCCGGGCGCGGTGCTGGTGGGCATGCTCAATCCCTTCGACGCCGAGAACAACGCGCGCATGTCCGCCGCGAACATCACCGCCTTTGCGCTTGAAGCCGCGCCGCGCACGACGCGCGCGCAGAGCATGGACGTACTGTCGTCGCAGGCCAATATCGCCGGCTACAAGGCCGTGCTGGTGGCGGCGCACCATTACCAGCGCTTCATGCCGATGCTGATGACCGCCGCGGGCACCGTCAAGGCGGCGCGCGTGCTGATCCTGGGCGCGGGCGTCGCCGGCCTGCAGGCCATCGCCACGGCCAAGCGGCTGGGCGCGGTGATCGAGGCCTCCGACGTGCGCCCCGCGGTGAAGGAGCAGATCGAATCGCTCGGCGGCAAGTTCCTCGATGTTCCCTTCCTCACCGACGAAGAGCGCGAGATCGCGCAGGGCGTGGGCGGCTATGCGCGCCCGATGCCGCCGGACTGGATGAAGCGCCAGGCCGAACTGGTCCACCAGCGCGCGATCCAGGCCGACATCGTCATCACCACCGCGCTGATCCCGGGCCGCAAGGCGCCCACGCTGCTGCACGAAGCGACCGTGCAGCAGATGAAGCCGGGCTCGGTGGTGGTCGACCTGGCCGCGGCACAGGGCGGCAATTGCCCGCTGACGGTGGCCGACGAAGTGGTCGAGCGCCATGGCGTCGTGCTGATCGGACACACCAACCTGGCCGGCATGGTCGCGGCCGACGCCTCGGCACTGTATGCGCGCAATGTGCTGGACTTCCTCAAGCTGGTCATCGACAAGGACGGCCAGTTCACGCTGAACCTGGAAGACGACATCGTCGCCGCATGCCTGATGACGCGGCGCGAAGAACTGGCGCTGACCAGCTGAACCGGCAATCAAGGAGATCTCGATGGAAATGGTTAGCCACACGGTGATCAACCTGATCATCTTTGTACTGGCGATCTACGTGGGCTACCACGTGGTCTGGACGGTCACGCCCGCGCTGCACACGCCGCTGATGGCGGTGACCAATGCGATCTCGGCCATCATCATCGTCGGCGCCATGCTGGCCGCCGGCCTGACCGAGGGCTACGTTGGCCGCGCAATGGGGACGCTG
Source organism: Cupriavidus sp. SK-4 (assembly GCF_000611125.1). NCBI lineage: Bacteria > Pseudomonadati > Pseudomonadota > Betaproteobacteria > Burkholderiales > Burkholderiaceae > Cupriavidus > Cupriavidus sp. SK-4. The sequence continues at coordinate 9,313 of NZ_JFJW01000035.1, read as the reverse complement.
GCGGTGGCGCTGGCGGCAGTGAATGTGTTCGGCGGCTTCCTGGTCACGCAGCGCATGCTGGAGATGTTCAGGAAGAAGGCACCCAAGGCGCAGCCCGAAGCCAAGGGGCAGCCTGGCGGCAAACTGGCGGAGGTAGCGCAATGAATGGCCTGTCGATGAATATGGTGACGCTGTCCTACCTGGGCGCGTCTGTTTGCTTTATCCAGGCGCTCAAGGGGCTGTCACACCCGACCACGGCGCGGCGCGGCAATACCTTCGGCATGGCCGGCATGTTGGTGGCGGCGCTCACCACGGTGGCGCTGATCTTCAAGCTGAAGAGCGAGCTGCTGTCCGGCGGGGCGGACCCGTCCGCGCCGGGCACCGGCCTGGCGCTGATCCTGGCGGCGCTGGTGGTGGGCGGCGGCATCGGTGCCTACGTGGCGAAGAAGGTGCAGATGACCAAGATGCCCGAGTTGGTCGCGGCGATGCACTCGCTGATCGGCCTGGCGGCGGTGTTTATTTCCGTGGCGGCAGTGGCGGAGCCTGCTGCCTTCGGTATCACGGCTGCCGGTTCGCATGACATTCCGCTGGGCAACCGCATCGAACTCTTCATCGGCTGCTTCGTCGGCGCCATCACCTTCTCCGGCTCGGTGATCGCCTTCGGCAAGCTGGCCGGGCGCTACAAGTTCCGGCTGTTCCAGGGCGCACCGGTGGTGTTCGCCGGCCAGCACTGGCTGAACCTGCTGCTGGCAGTGGCGATGGTGGGCTTTGGCATTGCGTTCTTCCTGACGCAGGCATGGATGCCGTTCCTGGTCATGCTGGCGCTCGCCTTCGTGCTGGGCGTGCTGATCATCATCCCGATCGGCGGTGCCGACATGCCGGTGGTGGTGTCGATGCTGAACTCGTACTCGGGCTGGGCGGCGGCGGGCATCGGCTTCTCGCTGAACAACCCGATGCTGATCATCGCCGGCTCGCTGGTGGGTTCCTCCGGCGCAATCCTGTCGTACATCATGTGCCGGGCGATGAACCGCTCGTTCTTCAACGTGATCCTGGGCGGCTTCGGCAGCGACGCCGCGGCCGCGAGCGGCCCGGCAGGGCAGGCCCAGCGCAATGTGAAATCGGGCTCGGCCGATGACGCCGCCTTCCTGATGGGCAATGCGGAAACGGTGATCATCGTCCCGGGCTACGGCCTGGCGGTCGCGCGTGCCCAACACGCGCTCAAGGAACTGACCGAAGTGCTCACGCACAGAGGCGTGACCGTGAAGTACGCAATCCACCCGGTGGCAGGCCGCATGCCGGGCCATATGAACGTGCTGCTGGCCGAGGCCGAGGTGCCCTACGACCAGGTCTTCGAGATGGAAGACATCAACAGCGAGTTCGGCCAAGCCGACGTGGTGCTGGTGCTGGGCGCCAACGACGTGGTCAACCCAGCGGCCAAGAACAACCCCCAGTCCCCCATCGCCGGCATGCCCATCCTGGAGGCCTACAAGGCCAAGACCATCATCGTCAACAAGCGCTCGATGGCGGCCGGCTACGCCGGCCTGGACAACGAGCTGTTCTACATGGACAAGACCATGATGGTGTTCGGCGACGCCAAGAAGGTGGTCGAGGATATGTTCAAGGCGCTTGCGTAGATCCCTGACCGCTCTTGCGCTCAACGTAAGCAGACTGCTGAAAACGCCGGCCTTGCGCCGGCACACCGAGACGCCATTTCACGGCGCTCCGATCATAAGCCCACGATGACACCAGCCCAAAATTCCTCGTCTTCTATGGAAGTCGACGCCTTCTTCGACCCCGATACCGGGACCCTAAGCTACATTTTGCTCGATAGCTCAAGCCGGCAATGCGCCCTTATCGACAGCGTGCTCGACTACGACCCGAAGTCCGGCCGCACCCGCACCACCAGCGCCGACCGGCTGGTAGCGCGCGTGCAGGAACTGGACGCGACCGTGCAATGGATTCTGGAAACTCATGTTCATGCCGACCATCTCTCGGCCGCGCCATATCTAAAGCGGCGACTCGGTGGACAGACCGCCATTGGGAACCAGATCACCACAGTACAGACGGTCTTCGGCAAGCTGTTCAATGCCGGGCCGGAATTCTCGCGCGAGGGGCGCCAGTTCGATCGGCTACTGAACGATGGCGATACCTTTGCCATCGGTAGCCTGCAGGTGCGGGCGATGCACACGCCCGGCCACACACCGGCCTGCATGACCTATGTGATCAGCGACAGCGACGGCCACGAGATGGCAGCCTTCGTCGGCGACACACTATTCATGCCCGACTATGGCACCGCCCGCTGCGACTTTCCGGGCGGCGATGCAGGCACTCTTTACCGTTCCATTGGCAAGTTGCTGAGCCTCCCGCCGGAGACTAGCCTTTACATGTGCCACGACTACAAGCCTGGCGGCCGGGAACTACGCTACGTGACCACGGTAGCGGACGAGCGCGCGAACAACATCCATGTGTGCGATGGCATCCCTGAGCAGGAATTTGTCGCGATGCGCGAGGCGCGGGATGCCATGTTACCGATGCCCGCGCTGATCCTCCCCTCAGTGCAGGTCAACATGCGCGCCGGCGAATTCCCAGCGCCAGAATCCAACGGCGTGCGCTATCTAAAAATTCCACTCGACGCGCCATGATGGTAGGAATGCCTTCGCTAGCGCCGTAGAGACTGGAAAAAAATGAAACGGACCAACTGCCCTCACCGCTGACCTTCCGGCGGGCTACGACCGACATACTGCATATCTTCATGTCTCAGGGGCCGCCATTCCGTCCGAACTCACCATATCCAGCCGGTATCCGTGCGCATATATGGTACTGAGCCGGACACCGTTCTCGGGGCCCAGCATGAGCTTGATCCGCAGGCGTGATAGATGGGTCGCTACAGTGCGGGAGTCCGGGCCGAGCTGCCTGCCCCAGACCATCCTTTCCATCAGGTCATTCGAAATCAGGCGACCGATGTTCCTGAACATGAAGATCGCGAGGTCGAATTCTCGGGGTGTAACTTCTAGCTTCAGTCCGCGTAGAAAGATGCTGCGCTTGCGCGGATCCAGCATATATGGGCCGACCTGGACTATAACGTCACCCATTCCATAGGTGCGACGTAACATTGCGCCGATCCTCGCCAGCAGAACTTGGGCGAGCGCCGGCTTTACAAGGTAATCGTCCGCTCCTGCGTCGAGACCGGCGACGATATCCTCATTCGAGACGCGGTTAGTCAGGAAGAGCACCGGCAAGTGGGTCCCGAAGGTTTGACGTATCCAGTAGATCAGCTCGATGCCGTCGATGTCCGGAAGGCGCCAGTCCAGCACTATCATATCAAACGGCTGCTTCCGCATAGCCTGCATCAGCGCACCACCTGTCGAGAACACTTCGCACTCATATCCTGCGTCGCGCAGGATTGAACGAATCCACTCAGCTTCTTCTACACTATCTTCAACTGAAGCAATCTTCATAGCTCACTCCCCCTCCAACGCGCAACAACTCCTTAACGCTCTGGGTAGTTAGCCTCATTCCTTTCCCAAAACTTCTATCGCGCTGAGATATCTAACGGCTGCGCTCGAGAAACCGGGAATCCCTGGCTGCAGCTGACCTCCCGCACCCTCAAGGCTTCTCGCCGATAAGCAAGACTACAATGCAAGCGCAGACCGAAATATTTGCAAATTGCAAAAATTGAAGGAGATGCTCAGCGGCATCACCCGGGCTGTCGGGTCGGCGCTACAAATCACTGCAAGGTTCACAAATAGGTCTCGCGCTCTTTCAGGCCGCCGAGCGCCACATCACCACGCGATTCACGTGCTCCGGATAGCCCAGCGCGTACTGCAGCGCGATGGCACCGCTGAGCGATTTGCCAGCACATTGCTTCGCCCCATCGACGCCGGGCCACTCATAGTCCGAATGGACGATGCCCGGGGATAGCGGCGTTGCGCAATATGCCTGCCGACTACACTGCGGACGCCCGCATGTCCGCTACATCGGAGCAAACGCCCTTATTCCTGCATCCGAACCTGCCGGTCGGGCGCTCCATTACCACGGCTGCGGGCTTGCGGCTGCACTGCCTGGACGCGGGCAGCGGCGAACCGGAAGTCTTTATCCATAGCGGCGAGCCGGGGGCGAGCGGACTCAGCAATTTCCGCTAACAACGTGCCCGCCTTTGCCGCGGCGGGCTTTCGCACCGTGGAGGTGGACTTGCCCGGCACTCTTTCAGCAAGCGGCTTACTTAGTTACGTCCGCGGAGTTGCGTCACCGATCGGCGGTTCGTGTTCTGGTAAAGCAGATTCGACGCAATTCGCGCAACTAATGCTTGCGCTGTGGAGCGCCCCTGCCAGCATCAGCCCGCGTGCGGCTCAAGCGGTTCGCTCCCGGTTGCCCGCGCCCGTTTCGCATACCAGCCGAAGTAGGCGATGCTCAGCAGCACGAGCCACGGCACGCCGAAGATCATAGTCATGCGAAACTCTGCGGTGAACATCGTGGTGAGCATAATGGCGAGCATCAGCGCGGCACCTAGCAGCGTCAGCGCTGGAAAGCCCTTCATGCGAAAGCGCAGAGGGGCATTGCCTTGCGCTTCCCACTTGCGGCGGAAGCAATAGTGGGTGACGAAGATCATCATCCACGTGAACATGGCCCCGAACATAGAAACCGCCATCATCAGCGTGAACGAGGCGTCAGGATAGACGACGCTCAGCACGGTCGCCAGCCCGATCCCCAGCGTCGACACCAGCAGCGCGGACAGCGGCACGCCGCGCCGGCTGACACGCCCAAATCGGGCGGGAGCATAGCCCGCGCGCGACAAGCTGAACATCATCCGCGTCGTGATGTACAGCTGGCTGTTCATCGACGACAGCGCCGCCACCAGCACGACGAAGTTGATCACGCCCGCGGCCCCGGGGATATTGATGGCCTCCATCACCTTGACGAATGGACTCTCCTCCCGGCCGGCGGCGGTCCACGGCACGATCGCCAGCATCAGCGCCAGCGTGAGCAGGTAGAACAGCACCAGGCGAATCATCGTGGAACGGAAGGCACGCGTGATCGCATGCTCCGGATCCTCGGCCTCGCCCGCGGCCACCGCGATCATCTCGATGCTCAGGTAGCTGAAGATGGAGATGATGACGGCCACCCACATGCCCCACAGGCCTTTCGGAAAGAAGCCACCGTTTGCGGTGTAGTGGTGAAAGCCCGCCACGGCCCCCTCCCCTGATCCGGCCACCGAAGCCGGCGCGCCGAAGACAACATAGGCACCGATGAGTATGAAGCCGACGATCGCTGCGACCTTGATGACCGAGAACCAGTATTCGACGGCACCGAAGATGTTGACGCTGAGCGCGTTGACCAGCACCAGCGCCGCGGAGAACGAGGCAATCCAGAACCAGCCAGGCACCGCGGGAAACCAGTACTTCATATAGAGCGCGATCGCGGTCACCTCCGTCCCGACAGCCAGCACAATGCAGGCCCAGTACGCGTAGCGCACGAGGAAGCCAGCCCATGGGCTGACATAGTGCTCCGCGTAGGCGCCGAACGAGCCCGAGGTCGGATGCGCCACGGTCATTTCCGCCAGGCAGCCCATCAGGATCAACGCGATGAAGGCGCCGATGGCATAGCTGACCAGCACGCTTGGGCCGGCAAAGCCGATGGCAAAGCCGCTGCCGAGGAACAGGCCGGTACCGATCGCGCCGCCGATGGCGATCATCGCCATCTGGCTGGCGTTCAGGGTCCGCTTGAGCCCCCGCTCCCGCTCCACGATTTGCTGAAAGCTCTGCGTTGACTTGCTCATGGTGTCTCTCTCCTTCTACTTTTGAACGTGAACCGCTAGGCTCAGAACACGTGGCGCATGCCAACGGCCACGCCGGTCTGGTTGCCGCGCCCCGGCAGCTCGGTGGCCGCTGCGCCGCTGACGCGGTTGTAGTCCACGGTGCCGTACAGCTGGGAGCGCCTGGACAGTGAGTATTCTGCGAGCAGCACGGCAGTCAGCCGCTTGCCGCTCTGGCCGGCCACGCCGTTCACGTCGCGGATGTTGTCGTGATAGACAACGCCCGTCATCGCCAGCGCGCCAGAAACCTGGTACGTCAGGCCCGTGTAGAACGTCATGTCCTTGCGCGGGTTGGCGGCGAAAGATCCGTAGCTGACGGTGCGCGAAGGATCGTTCAGCATGCCATCGACCATCCCGGTGGCGTCCTTGCCGCCGATGTAGCCGGCAAACAGCTTCGCCGGTCCGAACGCATAACGCCCCGCCACGCCCCACATGCGCTGGGTCTCGCTCGCGGCGTCCCGCATCTCCTGATAGACGGCGCCCACGCCGAGATTGCCGTGGTTGTACGCGACGCGCGCGCCCCAGTAGGAGCCCTGCTTCAGGTTGCCCGGCAACTCGCCAAGTCCGTAGCTGGCGCCGACGTTGAGGCCGCCGAACGTGCCGTCGTAACTGACCGCGTTGTCGATGCGGCCGCCGGTCATGAAGTACGGCCAAGCATTGGCCGTGTAATTGCCTACGGTCAGCGGATCGAATTCACCGAACAGGTTGAAGCCTTCGGTCGACTGGCGGCCGAGCTTGAGCGTGCCCAGGCCGCCGGACAATCCGACATAGGCGTGGCGGCCGAACAGGCGGCCGTTCTGGTTCACGCGCCCGTTGTCCGGATCGAAGCCGTTCTCGAGCCGGAACAGCGCCTTCGTGCCGCCGCCGAGGTCTTCCTCGCCCCGGAAGCCGAAGCGGCTGTTGGTCACGGCGCCGTTGGTCAGCTGCACGAGGCTGTTGTTGTTCGCGTTGGCATTGGTCGAAAACCGGATGCTCTGGTCAACGATGCCATACAGCGTGACAGTGCTCTGCGCACAGGCCGTGCCCGTCACCAGGCTACTCAGTACCAGCGGAAATGCAAACTTCTCCATATCCCCTCAACTTGATTTCGTTCTGCTTTTTGATGATGAAACGTTCGGCGGCGAGAAGAGCCGGGATCAGGCCTGCTGCCTGCTCGCCGGCAGCCTGACGTACGCCACAATCTCGATCAGCATGGCCGGATGGGCAAAGCCGGCCACCGCCACACTGGCCCGGTTCGGAAAGGGAGCGCGAAAGAACTCGCGGTACACCGAATCGATGACCGGCATGTCGCCCGGGGCGTGCATGTACACGAGCACCTGCGCGACATCGTCGAGCCGGCATCCGGCCGCTTCCACGGTCGCCGCGAGATTGCCGAACGTCAGCCGCGCTTGCGCGGTGATGTCGTCCCCGACGATGTTGCCGGCCGCATCGATGGGGCCATGGGCCGTGAACATCATGCCGTTGGCATGCGTGGCCCATGAGAATGGCTGCGGGGGTTCCGGCAAGGGGGTCTGAATGATGTCTGCCATTTGTCTCCTCTGCAGAATGCCCGTGTGCCGCTGTTCAGCAGCGCGCGCGCAGGACCGTCGCCATCGCATGCGCGACGTGCTCGAGATTGGTGTCGTTGAGCCCCGCCACGCACAGGCGGCCCGAGCGAAGCACGTAGACGCCGTGCGCTTCGCGCAGGCAATCGGCCTCCGGCCCCGACAGGCCCGTGTAGCTGAACATGCCGCGCTGCGTGGTCAGGTAGTCGAACGGCGCGCCGGGCAGGCTCGCCTCCAGCCGCTCCCTGAGCGAGCGGCGCATGCGCGCGATGCGTTCGCGCATCTGCGCCACCTCGGCAGCCCACTGTCCGGCCAGCGCGGGATCGCAGAGCACCGTCGAGATCAACCGGGCCCCATGGAGCGGCGGGCTCGAGTACACGCGCCGCACGGCCGCCTTCAGTTGCCCCAGCACGCGATTAGCCTCGTCCTCGTTCGGCGTCACGACGGAAAGCCCGCCGCACCGCTCCCCGTACAGCGAGAAGTTTTTCGAGAAGGAGTTGCTGACGAGGAACGACACGCCGGCATCGACCAGCGCGCGCACCGGCCATGCATCCTCCTCGAGCCCATGGCCAAAGCCCTGGTAGGCCATGTCGAGGAACGGAATCAGCCCGTGTTGCCGCAGCACCTCGATCAGTTCTGCCCATTGCTCGCGGGACAGGTCGATGCCGGTGGGGTTGTGGCAGCTCGGCTGCAGCAGCACCACGCTGCGTGCCGGCAGTCCGCGGATCGTCGCCAGCATTTCGCCAAAGCGAAGCCCGTTCGTTTGCGGGTCGTAGTACGGGTAGGTGTGCACCGCCACGCCCGCACCGGCGAACAGAACCTGATGGTTCTCCCAGCTCGGATCGCTGATCCACACGGCACAGCCCGGGAAGTAGAGCTTCAGGAATTCGGCGCCGATGCGCAGCGCGCCCGAGCCGCCGACCGACTGGATCGTGGCGACCCGTTTCTCCTTCAGCGCCGGGCTGTCCGAGCCGAACACAAGCTGCTGCAGCGCGTGCCGGTACGGCGCCATGCCTTCCATCGGCAGGTAAGTGTGCGGACCGTGCTGTTCGGCGAGCTGGAGCACCGCCGCGCCGACGCTTCCGAGCACCGGAATCCGGCCGTCATCGTCGTAGTAAAGGCCGATGCTGAGGTTCGCTTTCTGCCGTCGAGAATCGGCCTGGTAAGCCTCCATCAACGAAAGGATGGGGTCGCCAGCATAGGCGGGGATATGCGCAAACATTGGAATTCGTCGGGGTTCGGATTAGGAATGCGGACAGCAGCGGGCTTGCCTCTATCGCCATCCGCGGCGTCTTCATGGGAACGGAATCCTATCAAACGAAAAGACGAATGTGCTTGCGTTTATTGCTTGCTTTTATGTATATATCGAAGCTTAATCGGCTTTTTTAATTTCTAACGGTGGATTCTTCGAAATGGAACTGGACCAGACCGACGTGCGCATCTTGCATCACCTGGAAGGCAACGGGCGCATCACCAACCAGGAACTGGCGGAGGCCGTCGGCCTGTCGGCCTCCGCCTGCTTCAGGCGGGTAAAACTGCTGGAGGAGCGTGGCGTGATTGCCGGCTATCGGTGCGTGATCGGCGCGAAGCAGGTCGGTGTGGCCTTCGAGGCACTGGTACATGTCTCGATGCGCTCGGACATCGAGGACTGGCACGAGAACTTCGTGAAGGCCATCCACCGGTGGCCCGAAGTCGTGACGGCCCGTATCGTGACGGGCACGTCAAACTATGTGCTGACCGTGCGGACGAAAGACCTGGAGCACTTCTCCCACTTCGTGGTCCACAAGCTTCACAAGGAGCCGGGCGTCATGGCGATCAACTCGAACATTGTCCTGGAGACGCTGAAATTGCACGGCTCCGTGCTGGACTTGCTGGAATAACTGTTCGCTCGGCGGCTCAAGCTCTGGCTGCCAGCATTTCGTTCGACGGTTTCGCGCTGGGAGAGGTCACCTCATTACACACAACTCCTGGTGGCTGG
>NZ_JFJW01000034.1:6825-6930 GCF_000611125.1 Cupriavidus sp. SK-4 | reverse complement strand
GGAAGCCGTAGCCCGGGTGGATGGCCTGGGCGCCGGTCTCCTTCGCCATCTCGATGATGTGGTCCGCGCGCAGGTAGCTGTCGCGCGCGGCCGCGCCGCCGATAT
>NZ_JFJW01000034.1:0-6696 GCF_000611125.1 Cupriavidus sp. SK-4 | reverse complement strand
CGCGGTTGGCGATCAGGATCTTGTTGAACATGGCTCCCTCCTCGTTATCCTTGTGATTGGGATCTTACGGCGGCGAGCTGTCCAGCGGGCTATCTCCTACCTCGTCATCCCGCATAGCCCTCTGCGCGGATATCGAGGCGGTCCAGCAGGGCGCGATCGCGGTCGGCCTGCGGGTTGCCGGTGGTCAGCAGCTTTTCGCCGTAGAAAATGGAATTGGCGCCGGCCATGAAGCACAGCGCCTGCAACGCTTCGTCCATGGCCTCGCGGCCGGCGGACAGGCGCACCATCGCGCGCGGCATGGTGATGCGTGCCACGGCAATGGTGCGGACGAACTCGAACGGGTCCAGCGCCTCGGTGCCCGCCAGCGGCGTGCCCTCGACCTGGACCAGGTTGTTGATGGGCACCGACTCCGGATACGGGTCCATATTGGCCAGCTGCGCGATCAGGCCGGCACGCGCTTCGCGCGCCTCGCCCATGCCCACGATGCCGCCGCAGCAGACATTGATGCCGGCGTCGCGCACATGGCCGATGGTGTCGAGCCGGTCCTGGTAGGTGCGCGTGGTGATGATCTTGCCGTAGAACTCCGGCGAGGTATCCAGGTTGTGGTTGTAGTAGTCCAGCCCCGCATCCTTGAGCTGCTGCGCCTGCTCGGCCTTGAGCATGCCGAGCGTGACGCAGGTCTCCAGGCCCATCGCCTTCACTTCGCGCACCATGTCCATCACCGGCTCCAGGTGACGGTCCTTGGGGCTGCGCCAGGCGGCGCCCATGCAGAAGCGGGTGGCGCCGTTGGCCTTGGCCGCGCGCGCGGCGTCCAGCACCTCGTCCAGCGCCATCAGCTTCTCGGCCTTCACGCCGGCATCGTGGTGCGCGCTCTGCGGGCAGTAGCCGCAATCCTCTTCGCAGCCGCCGGTCTTGATCGACAGCAGCGTGGACAGCTGCACGGTATTGGCGTCGAAGTGCTCGCGGTGCACTTGCTGGGCGCGGAACAACAGGTCGTTGAACGGCAGCGCGAACAGCGCGGCGACGTCATCGACGCGCCACGCGGCGTCATCGGGCAGTGCGTGCGAACGCGCGCTCTGGCGCAGGGAATCGACGGAAACGGTAGTAACGGTGGTAGCGGTGTGGGCTTGAGTCATGATCGATGCGAATTCTGGTTCAGGCAGCAAGGCCGGCGGCCTCGGCTTGGTATTGGGTGGCGGCGGCGAACAGCGGCGCAAGGTCGAGCCGGCCAGCGGCAGCGGCAGCGGCGGGCGCCAGTTGCCAGGGCAATTCACCCAGGCAAGGCGCGTCCAGCGACGCGTGCAGCGTGGCAATGTTCTCGTCGGCCAGCAGCATGTCCGGGTCGACCCGGTTGGCGATCCAGCCCGCCAGCGGCAGGCCGCGCGCGCGGATGGCTTCGGCGGTCAGCACGGCGTGGTTCAGGCAGCCGAGCCGGATGCCGACCACCATCACCACCGGTACCGCCAGCATCACCGCCAGGTCGGCGGTGTTCCAGCGCACGGCGCCTGCGTCGAGCGGCACGTTGAAACCGCCCACGCCCTCCACCACCACCGCATCTGCCTGGCGGCGCAGCGCGTCGAAGGCCGTGCGGACCGGCGCGCGCGTGATGCGCACGCCCTCGTGCGCGGCGGCCAGGTGCGGCGAGCACGGCGTGCGCAGCAGGAACGGGCAGGTCTGGCCCAGTGGCACCGCCACCGAGCTGGCGGCGCGCAGCTGCGCCACGTCGTCGTTGTGCCAATGGCCGTCGCGCCACTCACTGCCGCTGGCCACGGGCTTCATGCCCGCGGTGCGGTAGCCGGCGGCATGGAGCGCATGCAGCAGCGTGGCGCTGGCGTGGGTCTTGCCGATGCCGGTATCGGTGCCGGTGACAAAGCAGGCAAAAGGCGCGCGCGTGCTCATGCGGCCTCCTGCTGCGCCACCGCGGCGCCCAATGCATCCAGCAGGCGCCGCACATCGGCTTCGGTGTGCGAGGCCGACAGCGTGATGCGCAGCCGCGCCGTGCCCTCCGGCACGGTCGGCGGCCGGATCGCGCCGACGCGGATGCCATCCGCCTCCAGCGTGGCCGACAGCGCCAGCGCGGCGCCGTTGTCGCCGACGATCAGCGGCTGGATCGCGGTCTCGCTGTCACCCAACGTCCAGCCCGCGATCGCAGCCAGCTGGGCCAGCCCCTCGCGCAGCATGCCGATGCAGCGCGTCAGTTGCGCCCGGCGTTGCCTGCCCTCTTCTCCTTCGAGGATCGCCAGGCTGGCCAGCAGCGCATGCGCGACAGCCGGCGGCGCGGCCGTGGTGTAGATATAGGGCCGCGCAGTGTTGACCAGGTGTTCGATGATGGTCTCGTGCGCGGCGACGAAGGCACCCGCCACCCCGGCGGCCTTGCCGAGCGTGCCGATATAGATCAGCCGCTCGGACGACAGTCCCAGCGCTTCCAGCACGCCGTGGCCCTGCTCGCCCAGCACGCCGAAGCCGTGGGCGTCATCGACGATGATCCAGGCGTCATGGCGCTCGGCCAGTTCCAGCAGCTTGCGCAGCGGCGCGACATTGCCGTCCATGCTGAACACGCTGTCGGTCACGATCAGCTTGCGCTCGCTGGTGCTGGCAGCCAGCAGCGCTTCCAGCGCGGCGGTGTCGCAATGCGGGTAGCGCTGCACGTCGGCACGCGCGAGCCGCGCCCCATCGATCAGCGAGGCATGGTTGAGCGACTCACAGAACAGCGTGGCGCCCGCCGTGCCCAGCGCGGTCAGCACCGCCATGTTGGCCATGTAGCCGGTGCAGAAATACAGCGTGCGTGCGTGCGGGATATGCGGGGCGAGCCAGCGCGCCAGTTCCGCTTCCAGCTGGGTGTGCGCCAGCGAATGCCCGCTGACCAGGTGCGAGGCACCGCTGCCCGCGCCATAGCGCTGCGCGCCTTCCACCAGCGCGGCAATCACGTCCGGGTGGTTGGCCAGCCCCATGTAGTCGTTGCTGCAGAAGGTCAGCAGCGATTCCGGCTCGGACCCGTCCTCGCCCACGGCCTGGTGCGGCGCGCAGGCAGTGTGGGCAACGCGGCGGCGGCGCGTCAGGGCCAGCGCGTGGCGCTGTTCGGCGGCCTGCCTCAGTTGTTCAAGCAGCATGGCGCACCTCCCGGGCCGTGGTCACATCGGTGGTCACATCGTCGAGCGTGGCCAGCATCTGCTCGCCCAGCCAGCGTGCCTGCGCGGCATCGAAGACGTAGGGCGGCATTACGTACAGCGTATTGCCGATCGGGCGCACCAGCAGCTCGCGCTCGCGCGCGGCGTGATGGAAGCGCGCGGCAAAGTCCGCGCCGGCGACGTCATCGCGCACATCGGCGGCCCAGATCAGCCCGCGCTGGCGCACGTGCCGCAGGCGTGCGTCGGCGGCCAGCGCGGCCATGCCGTCGGCAAGCCAGTGCGCGCGCTCGCGGTTGCGCGCGAGCACGTCGTCCTGCGCGAACAGGTCCAGCGTGGCCAGCGCGGCGCGGCAGGCCAGCGGGTTGCCGGTGTAGGAGTGCGAATGCAGGAAGCTGCGGGCCAGCTCGTCGGCGACGAAGGCGCGCTGGATCTCCGGGCGCGACAGCACCAGCGACAGCGGCAGGTAGCCGCCGCTGATGCCCTTGGACAGGCACAGGAAGTCGGGCCACAGGTGCGCGGGCAGCGGCGCCTCCCCGGCGCGCGACTGTTCCCACGCGAAGAAGGTGCCGGTGCGCCCGCAGCCCACCGCGATCTCGTCGGCGATCAGGTGGATCCGGTAGCGGTCGCACAGTGCGCGCGCGCCATCCAGATACGACGGGTCGTACATCGCCATGCCGGCGGCGCCCTGCACCAGCGGCTCGACGATCAGCGCGGCGATCTGGCCGGCGCGCTCGCGCAGCAGGGTTTCCAGCTCCGCCAGGGCGCGGGCGGCCACGTCCGCTGCGCTCTCGCCGGGTGCGGCCTGGCGTGCGTCGGGCGACATCACCACGTGTGCGCGGCGGATCAGCGGATCATAGGCATCGCGGAAGACTTCCACGTCGGTCACCGCGAGCGCGCCCACGGTCTCGCCGTGGTAGCCGTGGCGCAGGCAGACGAACTCGCGCTTGGCCGGCAGGCCGGTATTGCGCCAGTAGTGGAAGCTCATCTTCAGCGCGATCTCGACCGCCGAGGCGCCGTCCGAAGCGTAGAAGACATTGCCGAGCGCGCCGCCGGTCAGCGCCGACAGGCGCTCGGCCAACTCCACCGCCGGGGCGTGGGTGCAGCCGGCGAGCATCACGTGCCCCAGCGTTTCCAGCTGGCTGGCCAGCGCGGCGTTGATGCGCGGGTTGGCGTGGCCGAACAGGTTGACCCACCACGAACTGGTGGCGTCGAAATAACGGCGGCCGTCGGCATCATGCAGCCACGGGCCGTCGCCGCGCACGATCGCCAGCGGCACGGCGTCGTCGTCGGGGCGCAGCCGCGTGCACGGATGCCAGACGGCGTTGCGGCTGCGCTGGCCGAGTGCCTGCGCGTCGCTGCCTGGGGAAAGGGACAGGTGATCCAAGATAGCCCTCCTTTGTTGACCGTCCGCGCGCGCGCCGCGGCCGGCAAGGCCGGGCAGTGCAACGGTGGCGGACAGGTTGGGGAGGGTCATGTTAGGAATGTCTTCTCGGGCTTGGCAATGAAGGCGATATTTTTGCGTTAGCTGCGCTTTGACCGGATTTACCGAACGTTATCGGGGCGAAGCGCTGTTCTTGTCGTTAGCGTGCCGCGATCTCCACGCAACCTGCCGGCAGTCTTTTTTCACTGCGGCAGGCCAGACGTGTGACTCAAGCGGGGCGCCACGACGGCGAGCGCTTCTCCAGGAACGACTTCACCCCTTCACGTCCCTCTTCCGACGCCCGGATCTTCGCAATCCGGTCCGCGGTATCGGCCAGCAAATCGTTGTCGATCACGCGCCCGGCGATGTCCTGCACCAGCCGCTTGCTTTCGCGCACGGCGTTCGGGCTGTTGGCCACCAGCGCGGTCGCCAGTTCGGCGACCTTGGCGTCCAGGGCCTCGGCCGGCACCACCGTATGCACAAAGCCCAGCCGCAGCGCCTCGGCGGCGTCGAAACGCTCGGCGGTGATGAAGTAGCGGCGTGCGGCCTGCTCGCCCAGCGCGCGGATCACATACGGGCTGATGGTGGCGGGCAGCAGGCCCAGGCGCGCCTCGGACAGGCAGAAGTGCGCGTGCTCGGCGGCCACCGCGATATCGCACGCGGCCACCAGGCCCATGCCGCCGGCGTAGGTGTCGCCCTGGATGCGCGCGATCACCGGGCGCGGGCACGACCAGATGGTGTGCAGCATCTGCGCCAGGGTCAGCGCATCGGCGCGGTTCTGGTCGTCGGAATAGCCCGCCATCTTCTTCATCCAGTTCAGGTCGGCGCCGGCGCAGAAGGCCGGGCCGTTGCCGGCCAGCACGATGGCGCGCACCTCGTCCATGTCGCCCAGCGCGCGGAAGGCGCCGGTCAGCTCGGCGATCACGGTCTCGTTGAAGGCGTTGCGCACATCGGGCCGGTTCAGCGTGACGGTGGCGACGTGGCTGGCGATATTGACGGTCAGGGCGGTGAATTCCATGGTTCGCTCCGTTGGCGGATAAGTTGTCTGTGAGGTTCAGGTGCCGGCGTCGAACGGCAGCCCCAGCGAGCGGAAGAAGTTGCCGACTTCAGGCAACCACACCGGGATGCCTTCGCGCGCGCTGAAGACGCGATGCGAGTCGTTGCCGAACTCGCCCACGTCCACCAGCCGTGACCTGGCCGCGGGGCCGGTGGCACGCGCCTTGAAGGCGTTGAACATGCGGCCGGGCAAGGGCACCGGCCAGTAGCTGTCGTTGTCGCCATACACCCACAGCGACGGGTAGCGCGCCAGGCTGCCGTAGCCGGCAAAGGCATCGACCAGGCGCTCTTCCCAGTCCGGGCAGTTCAGGTTGCGCAGCCCGCCCGCAAAGTTGACCACGCCCAGCACCCCCGGATAGCCGATGGTGCTGAACGCCATCGTGGTCAGGCCCCCGTGCGACTGTCCGATCACGACAATGCGCTCCATGTCCACATAGGGCTGGGTGGCCATGAAGTCGAGCGTGGCGACGACATCGTCGGCCTGCATCATGCCGTTGGTCTCGATGTCGCAGCTGCCGCCCACATAGGCGCCACCCGAGCGCGCAAAACCCTGCCGCATCGGCAGCACCACGGCGTAGCCGCGGCGCAGGAATTCCACGCTCTGCGCCGGAAAGCGCGCGCGCCCCTGCATGGCGGGCCGGCCCGGCGCCTTGCCGTGGTTGATCACCACCAGCGGGAACGGCCCGTCGCCAGCCGGCTTGAATACCGTGGCTTCCAGGTCGATGCGCGACGGGATCGCCGCCTTGGGCAGCATCACCACCTGCTCCTGGAAGCGCATGCGCGCAGCTTTGCCGTTTCCGTTCGCAGTCTGCGCATGCCCGCACAGCGGCGCCAGCAAGGCAAGCGCCGTGACCAGGGCTAGGCTGCAAAGCGGGCGGGCGACGCGGCGCATGGGGTGAAAGGCGGTTATGGGGCAGTAATGGCGTGGCCGGAATTACATGCGGAACACGCCGAACTTCATGTCCTCGATCGGCGCATTCAGGCTCGCGGACAGTCCCAGGCCCAGCACGGTGCGGGTCTGCGCGGGATCGATCACGCCGTCGTCCCACAGGCGCGCACTTGCGTAATACGGATGGCCCTGGTGTTCGTATT
>NZ_JFJW01000033.1:36717-75343 GCF_000611125.1 Cupriavidus sp. SK-4 | reverse complement strand
GCGCCTGCGCCTTGGGAGCGGAGGCGGACGCCGCCAGCCGCTCCAGGCGCGCCCTGGCCAGCACCGCGAAGCGCCCGTTGGGGTACTGCTTCAGGTAGGCCTCGTAGTCGCCGGCGTAATTGCTGTTCTTGATCGATTCCCAGAAGCTCAGCTCGTACTGCTCGTCGGTGTTCTTGGGCATGATGCCGGCGAGCAGCAGCGGTTCCGTGGCCGCCTGCGCAGGCAGCGGCGCGCCGGCGAGCATCGCGGCCATGGCGGCCATGGAGGCCGCGCATACGACTGGTAGATTGCGCCACATCTTCACACCTCGCTGGAGCCGCGGCGATCCCGCTGCATGCCGGTAGCTGCCGGCACCTGCGTCGGGGGCGCATTGTGGTGTTGCCGAGACGTCGACCGGCTTGCTTCAAGATAGCACAGCGCTTGTGTCTCCGGCGGGGCATTGGCATGCGGCCGCGACGCGCCGGGTTCGCTTTTTCCGGGCTAGCGACCTAACCTGAATGACGAATCGCCGAGCGCTGACCAACAAGCAACAAGAATGGGCTTTCGGGACAACGTGATCGGGTTTCGGACTGTCCTCCGGGAGGCGCCGCGTATGTCCAGACGATTCCTGTTCCGCCTGCTGGCGGTTGCCGCCCTGGCCGCGGCCCCGTCGCTGTCGCTGTCGACGGCCGCCCCGCCCAATGCCGAGGCCTACATCATCTGGCCGCACGATGGCACGGTCATCAGCGGCGGCAAGTTCTGGGTGCGCATGGGCCTGCGCAATATGGGCGTGTGCCCCAAGGGCGTCGAGTCGCCGCGCTGCGGGCACCACCACCTGCTGGTCGACACCGAGTTGCCGCCGCTGGACAAGGAAATCCCTTCGGACAAGAACCACCTGCACTTCGGCGCGGGCGAGACCGACGCGCGCATTGAGTTGCCGCCCGGCAAGCACACGCTGCAGTTGCTGATGGGCGATGCCAAGCACGTGCCGTTCGAGCCGCCGATCTATTCGAAGAAGATCACGATCACGGTGAAATAGCGGTGCAGCGCGCGCCGCGGATGCCGAACCAGGCCGATCAGCAAACAGGGGAGAGCACCATGTCCAGACTATTTGCCGCGGCTGTCTTTGCCGCCAGCCTGCTGCTTTCAGCGGTGGTGCAGGGTGGCTCGACGCCAGCGCCGCCCAACGCCTACCTGTATATCGGCTGGCCCAACGACGGGCAGACCATGCCCGCGGGCAAGCCATTCAAGGTGTGGTTCGGGCTGCGCAATATGGGGGTGGCGCCGAAGGACGTGAAGTATCCCAATACCGGGCACCATCACCTGCTTGTCGATGTGGACCTGCCGCCGATGGACAAGGAAATCCCCAATGACCGCAATCACCTGCATTTTGGGGCGGGGGAGACCGAGACCATGATCGAGCTGCCGCCTGGCAAGCACACGCTGCAGCTGCTGATGGGAGATGACAAGCACATTCCCACCAACCCGCCGGTCTATTCGAAGAAGATCACGATCTATGTGAAGTGACCCGGACCTTGCGGTAACGGCGGCGCGTGTGCGCCGCCTTTTTTTGCGCCGGCGCCGAAAGTGTCGCGCGCCATCCAACATCGACGCGCAATCTGTTGGCTGCGCCCCGCCAGTGCGCCCTGGCGCCAACTCGCCGCGCATCCGCGGCCGGCCCCCGGCTGCGGCGAAAAACCCCGTGTTTACAGGCACTTCCGTGATCCGCGCGGGCATGGCGCCGGGGCTGGCACGCTCCCTGCGTTTGTCCCTCCTGAGCGCGACACCAACCCGATGCTCGACCAACCACCAAGGCAACACCTTCCTCTACCCGGAGACCATCATGACCACGCTGACCATCACCGACCTGACCACCATCGACACCCTCGACCGCAAGCGCATGCACGCCGTGCGCGGCGGCCTGGCCTACCTGCCCTTCGCCGCCGTGTATGCGCCGATCAAGCTCGCGTTCGACAGCAGCATCACCGCCAAGCAGGAAATCGCGCAATTGCAGTCCGTCACCAATATGAACGGCAACGGATCGGCCTTCCTGGACCACGTCAAGTCCGACGTGCACACCAACCAGAACGCCACCAACAACATCTACCGCTGAGCCCTGCGCGCCAGCCAGCTGCTTCTTGCCGATACCGGAGACCATCATGACTACGCTGACCATCAAAGACCTGTCCGCCACCGAAACCCTCGACCGCAAGCGCATGCACGCCGTGCGCGGCGGCCTGTCGTACCTGCCCTTCGCCGCCGTGTACGCGCCGATCAAGCTCGCATTCGACAGCAGCATCACCGCCAAGCAGGAAATCGCGCAGTTGCAGTCCGTCACCAATATGAACGGCAATGGCTCGGCCTTCCTCGACCATGTCCGTTCGCATGTGGATACCAACCAGAACGCCAGCAACAACATCTATCGTTGAGAAGGTTGTTGAGATGGTGCTGCGCCGCGGGGGGGGCCCCGCGGCGCTTTTGTTGACCCCTTGCATATCGGGGTTGGAGCGCGCGCCAGCGCGCACCACAATACAGACAGACTTCGCGGCCCCGGCATGCCTTGGGCTATCCCAGGCGTATCCCGCCCGCCGCCGTCGCACGCAGGAACCCATCGTGCCCGAATCCATCACTGCCTCGCCCGGGGTTGCGTCAACCGCCGCGCCGCACCGTACCGCCTGGCTGACCGCGCTGGCGGCCTGCACGGCGTTGCTGGCTGGCTGCGCCGATTTCCGGCCGCCGGTGTACCAGCGCCCCGAGACTCCGGCCAAGGCCGAATGGACGCGCCAGGAATCGATCACGGTATCGCCGGCCGAAACGGTACAGCCCAACTGGTGGCTGGGCTTCAAGGATCCTTACCTGAACAAGCTGATCGACCAGGCGCTTTCCGGCAACTACGACATCAAGGTGCTGGCGGCGCGCATCCGCGTGGCCAACGCGCAGATCGGCGAGGCCCGTGCCGGCGGGCTGCCGGTGATCGATATCGGCGCCGGTGCGAGCTTCGAGAAGAGCACCGGGCAGAAGTCCACCTGGACGTATAACGCCGGCGCCCAGCTGAACTGGGACATCGACATCTGGGGCAAGGTCGAGAAGGGCGTGCAGGCGCAGACCGCCGAGTTCCGCGCCACCGAGGCCGACTGGCGCGCCGGCTACCTGACCCTGGTGTCCAATGTATCGACCACTTACTTCCAGATCCTGCAGTTCGACGAGCAGATCGAGCAGCAGGCGCGCACCGTGGCCAAGAACGGCCAGATCCTGTCGACCTACCAGGCCATGTACCAGAACGGCCTGGTGCCCAAGATCCGCGTGATGCAGCAGCAGGCGGAAATCAACCGCCTGAACAAGGACCTGCTGGAGCTGCGCCGTTCGCGCGATGTGGCTGAAAACGCGCTGGCCACGCTGGTCGGCGTGCCGGCGGGCAATCTCAAGGTGCCGGCGGGGCGGCTGCAGGACCGCGTGCAGCCGCCCGCGGTGCCGGCCGGGCTGCCGTCGCAACTGCTGGCGCGCCGCCCGGACGTGGTGGCGGCGGAGTACCGCGTGCTGGCCGCGTACAACATCGTCGGCCAGGCCCGCCTGGCGCAACTGCCCACCATCAGCCTGACCGCGCGCGGCGGCACCGCCAGCTTTGCGCTGAGCGACCTGCTCAAGTCCTTCACCTTCGGCTTCATGCCCAGCATCAACCTGCCGATGCTCGACCCGAGCGTGCGCGCGCGCGTGAAGACCACCGAGGCACAGGTGGGCGTGGCGGAAAACGAATATGGCCGCACCGTGATGACCGCGTTCGAAGAGGTGGAGAGCGCACTGGTCAATGTCGACGCGCACAAGAAGCAGCGCATCGAGCTGCAGCAGCAGGTTGAGCAGCTGCGCGTCGTGTCCGCGCAGATCGAGGCGCAACTGAAAGAGGGCGTGGTCTCGCAGCTGGAAGTGTTTGAGACCGAGCGCTCGCTGCTGGCCGCGCAACTGCAGTTGTTGGCGGTCCACCAACAGATCCTGGCCGACACCGTCACCCTGTACAAGGCGCTTGGCGGTGGCTGGCCCGATACCGATGTGCGCAACGCGGCCTCGAATCCAGTGCAATAAGTGCTGCCAGAGGTTCCGTGGCGGTGTTCATGTGATGCCGGCGTAAGCAACGCGTTGCGCAACGCATCCGTAGCCCTGGCCGCTTGCCCCGCTGCATGTGCCGCTCCCGTGCCAACCGCGCGTTCCCGCGGTCGATTGACTAGCCTTAGCCGTCGCCTACTATGTTCATAGTCGCTTCACCCCCTGGCCTGCCACCGCGGCAGCCGCGCTGTTGGCTTGCTGGAAACATGGCTCCTGACGAAGCACTGATCATGGAAATGCCGGTGAAAATGGCCCAGGGATTCACGCGGGAATTCTCTCAGGATCTGGCGCAGGAATTCGATGTATTCCTGACGCCCGTGTCGCGCCCGGAGCTGGGCGAGATCCGCATCGACGAAGACCTGTTCGCCGTCGGACGCAGCGAACTGCCGTTCGCCGCCTACCCGGAAGACCTGGCCGCGCCGCTGTCGCGCCGGCATGCGCGCATCTTCGCCGAGCATGGCGCGGTCTATGTGGCGGATCTCGGCAGCAAGAACGGCACGCGCGTGAACGGCACGGCGGTGGCGCGCCAGCCGGCGCAGCTCAGCGATGGCGACGAGGTGGCCTTCGGGCCGGCGCTGTCGTTCCGGGTCCGGCTGTCGCCGCGCGCGGCGCAGCCCGAGCCGCCGCGGGTGGCGGTGACGCTGGTGCCCGAACGTGGCGATGTCGGGCTGCAGCCGCTGCACGTGGATGGTTTCCCGTACCTGATCAGCAAGGCCGACGACGCCTTCGCGCGCTACCGCGACAGCTATCCGCAGCAGGTCAACTACCTGTCGCGGCGCCACGCGCACGTGTACCTCAAGGGTGGCGTGCCGTTCGTCGAGGACCTGGGCAGCACCAACGGCACCTTCGTCAACGGCAAGCGCCTGGCCGACCACGGCGTGCCGCTGGACGACGGTGACCTGATCGCCTTTGGCGGCAACCACTTTGTCTACAAGGCGCAGGTCCAGCGCACCGGCGACGGCGATGCCACCGCGACGCATTCGATGCTGCAGCCTGTCGTAGCGCCGGACACGCCGCCCGCATCCCAGGCTTCGCCCGCGCGCGACGAGGATGACCGCACCACCTTTGTCGGTGCGGCCGATTCCTTCCTCGACATCTTCTGCGTCGACTACGCCGCGCAGCAGGACGACGAGGTCAATGCAGAGGCCGAGGCACAGGCCGCGGCGGCCACGGCCGCGCACGACGGCGCGCAGGCAAGCCGCAAGCGCGGACGTGCCGCGCTGCTGCTGGCCGAAGGTGCCAGGCAGTTCGGCCTGGACGATTCCGTACGCACGCGGCGCGCGGCGCGATGGGGCGGCGCGCTGCTGTCGCTCGCGATACTGGCGGGCGCGGCCATGTACTGGCGCGGTGCGCCGGAGCGCGAAGTGCAGGCGCTGTTTGCCGCCGGCGATCACGCGCGCGCGGCGCAGGCCGCCGACGACTACCTGGCGCGCCATCCCGGCGATGCCCAGGTGCAGGCCATCGGCACCGAGGCACTGATGCGTGCTGACGTGCCCGATTTCGCCGCCAGGCTGAAGGCCGGAGATTTCAGCGGCGCCGATGCCGTGCTGGCCCGGATGCGCAAGCTCAGCGCGCACAATGCCGATGCGCGGCCGCTGGTGGCGGAGCTCGACTGGATCGGCCGGCTCGAACGCTTCACCGCGCAGCGCGGCGCCGACGCGCCGATCCGCCTCTACACCGACGAGGCGCCGATCCGGCAACTGCTGGCGTACTGGAACCAGGACACCACCGCGCACCAGCGCGCGCTCGGGCGCATCGCGGCCGATGTGCCGGCGTTCCGCGATCTCTATGCCGATGCGCTCAGCGACGTGCGCCGCCTGCAGAACGACGCCTCGGTCTACCTGGCGGCGATCGACCGGCTGAACGCCACCATTGCTGCCGAACTCGGCCGCGACCGCCCGGAGGCGTTGCAGCCGGTCATCGCCGAGTACCGCGAGAAGTATCCGCGCCTGGCCGGGCTGGACCGCGTGCAGTCAGACCTGGACCGCTACACCGCGCTGATGCAGGCACTGCGCGCGCGCCGGCCCGGGCCGCTGGTGGCGCGCCTTGCCGACAGCCGCTTCGCCACGCCGCCGTTCCAGGCGCAGTTCAACCAACTGGCCGCGCGCCTGCCGCCGCCGGAGATGGTGCGCCAGTATGCCGGTGCGGCCAGGGCGTGGCAGCAGGGCGACAGCGCCGCTGCGCTCGCGGGGATCAAGCAGATCAGCGGCGGCACCTGGGCCGACGACCTGGCGCGCGACCTGTCGCACAAGCAGAAGGTGGCGGCGCAGTACGCCGAGCTGCAGTCCGCGCGCGGCAGCAAGGGCTATGAGGACCGGCTGCTGGGCTTCTACGCCATGCTCGATGCCGACGAAGACGGCCACTTCGCCAAGGCGGTCGAGGCCGACGTCAACGGCGTGCGCGACAGTGCCCTGCGGCGCGCGCGGGAGCTGATGGGCAGCGCCGTCGCCGCATGGAAGCAATACCGCAGCAATGGCGTGATCGGCAGCGAGCAGCGGCTCGAGCCCGGCATCTCGCCCAAGTTCCGCGCGCAGGCCCGGTTGCTGTCGCAGGCGCAGGATGACGCGCGCCAGGGCATGCGCATCTTCACGCAACTGCGCGCCGGCGAGAGCGCCGACCTGGCGCAGCTCGCCAAGATCGAGGAAGAGATCCGCGCCGAGGCCGACCAGCAGCGGCACGCAATGCGCGAGCTGCGCACCGTGCTCGATCCCGCCGTGCTCAAGGCCAAGCTGGAACTGATCGGCGGTGAAGACACCGGCAAGGCGCCGGAACCTGCCGCGGCTGCCGCGGCGCCACCGCAAGCGGGGCAGCCATGAAGGACGATGCGCGCCAGGGCGGCCTCAAGCCACTCTCCGAGGCGCTGGAAGACCACAGCGCCGAGGGCATCGGCCTGCTGAGCGCCGAGCCGTCGCGCCTGGGACTGCTGACCATCGTCACGACTTTCGCGCTGGTGTTGTGCGGGCTGGTGTGGTCCTTCGTCGGCCATGCCGATGTCATTGTCACGGCGCAGGGCACGCTGGCGCCGGAATCCGAGGTGCGCCGCTTCTATGCCCCGGTGGACGGCGAGCTGGCCGACCTCTACGTGGCCGAAGGGCAACCCGTGTCCAAGGACGACGTGCTGGCGCGCCTGAATGCGCGCGGCGCGATCGAGGCCGCGGCCAATGCGCTGGAAGCGCAGCTCAAGCTGGAAGACTCCGAGCGCGAATGGAAGCAGTTCCCCGACAAGAAGGCGCTGATGGAACGCCGCGCGGCGGCGCTCAAGCAGCAGATCGACGTGGCCACGCGCCAGCACGAGACCCGTATCGCCGAAGGCACCACGCGGCTTGCCGAACAGCAGCGCGCGCAGTTGCAGGAAGCGCGCAGCAACCTCGAGAACGCCCGGCGCGCGCGTGAATTCGCGCGCCAGGAGCAGGACCGCTACGCGCGCCTGCTGGCGTTGCCGGGTGGCGGTGGCGTTTCGCAGTCGCAGGTGGATGCCAAGCGCGCCGCGGCGCAGGACGCGGAGAACAACCTGCGTGTGGCGCAGTCGCGGCTGACGGAGCTGGACGCACGCCTGGGCCGCGAGCTTACCCAGGCCAGTTCCCAGCTCGAAAGCAGCGGCCAGGACCTGGCCGGGCTGCGCGTGCAGTACGACGCGGCGCTGCGCGAGATCGCCAACACCGAGGACAAGCTGCGCCTGCAGGTGCAGACCGCCCGCCTGGTGGCGGATGCGGCAGCGCGCATCCGCTTCGAGAATATCGACAAGGACAACTTCCTGCTGATCCTGGCGCCGGTGTCGGGTGTGATCACCGATGTCACCTCCACCCAGCGCGGCGACAAGGTGCAGGCCAACACGCCGCTGGGCGGCATTGCCCCCAAGGATGCGCGCCCGGTGGTGAAAATCGTCATCGCCGAGCGTGACCGCGCCTTCCTGCGCGAGGGCCTGCCGGTCAAGCTCAAGTTCAGTGCCTTCCCGTACCAGCGCTACGGGATCATCGAGGGCACGCTGGAATTCATCTCGCCCGCGACCAAGCCGGGCGGGCCTGACAAGCAACCGGTCTACGAGGGCCGCGTGCGTCTGGCGCGCGACTACTACGCCGTGGCCGACAACAAATATCCGTTGCGTTATGGCATGACCGCCACGGCGGAGATCGTGGTGCGCGAACGCCGCCTGATCGACCTGGGGCTTGACCCCTTCCGCGAAGTGGCCGGCTGACGCAGCGGGGAAAGACTGGCGCAGAACATCTGGACAGCCTGGCGCGCAACCGCGCGGGCGTCAAAGGAGCCGAGAAAATGACTGGCATTGTGCGTATCGACGACGAGGTGCTTGGCTTCGAGGAGTTCGTGCGCTTGCTCAAGCTGACCGGACAGTTCGAAGGGCTGGTCGAGCAGATGGTGCGCGACAAGCTGACCGTGCACGCGGCAAAGCGGCAGGGCGTGGTGGTCACGCCGGAGGAGATCCAGGAACGCGCGGACCAGTTCCGCCGCGTGCAGGGCCTGCATCGCGCCGCCGACATGAATCACTACCTGGATGCGCTGAACATCAGCCTGGACGAATTCGAGGCCTTTGTCACCGACAGCCTGTACCAGGAGCGGATGATGGAGCAGGTCTGCAGCGAGGCCGCGGTGCAGGCGTACTTTGCGCTCAATTCGCCGCGCTTCGACAGCATCGAGGTCAGCCATATCGTGGTCGACAGCGAGGGCAAGGCCAAGGAGCTGATCTCGTACCTGCAGGACGATCCTGACGCCTTTGCCGAGATGGCGCGCGAGCATTCCATCGCTGACACGCGCGAGCGCGGGGGTGAGATCGGCAAGGTGCTGCGCGGCTCGCTCAAGACCGATATCGAGGCCAAGGTGTTCAATGCCGAGCCGGGCGACCTGCTGGGACCGTTCCCGGCGGCTGACCGTTCCTTCTTCGAAGTCTTTCTGGTGCGCGACAAGCACCCGGCCACGCTCGACAGCGAGGTGGCGGTGGAAGTGCGCCGCCTGCTGCGCGAAGACTGGCTGATGGCCAGGGCGCAGGAACATGTCATCGAAGCCCGCTAGCGCGAGCGGCGAGCCCGCCGCTCCGGCTGCCCCGGACCAGCCGGAGGCAGGATCGGCGCTGGCCGCCTTCCTCGCCTCCGTCGAGATCCTGTCGGTGCTGACGCCGCAGGAGCTGGCACGCCTGGCGGAAGCTGCGCAGGTGCTGACCTTCGGCTTTGGCGACACCGTCTGCAATGCCGGCGAAGCCGCGCCGGGCCTGTTTATCGTCAAGTCCGGCTCGGTGCGCGTGTTCAACGAGGAGCACGGCAAGGAAATCAGCATGGGCGTGCGCAAGGCCGGCGAGGTCTTTGCCGATATCGCACTGCTGCGCGACTACCGGCATGAGTCGTCGGTGCGCGCCTCGGGCAAGACCGAGCTGCTGATGATCCCGCGCAGCGTGGGCGAGCCCGTGGTGGCCGGCAACCCGGCGGCGCTTGCGTTTATCACTAGCTATGTCGCGATCAGTTCGGCCGGCGGCTTTGTCGCGCGGTTGTTCGACCTGCGCGGCAAGCTCGACAAGCAGGAGCTGGAAGACGCCGTGCGCAGCGTCGGCGTCAAGCGCGTGGCGGCCGGCAAGGAGATCCTGAAGCAGGACGGGCGCGAAGACCGGCGCCTGTACGTGGTGCGCCAGGGCACCGTGCGCATCGTGCGCAGCGAAGAGGGCAGCGAGTACCCGCTGGCGACGCTGGGGCAGGGCGACATCTTCGGCGAGCGTGCCTGCGTGATGCGGCAGGAGCAGCTGGCCTCGGCCATCGCCGAGACCGACGTGCGCCTGCTGGTGATTCCCGAGAAGACGGTGCAGCTGATCCTGGAGCGCAACCCGCGCCTGCGCGAGGTGTTGGAAGAGCGCATCCGCGTGCTGGACCGTGAGCTGCATCGGCAGAAGAAGCTGGCCGAACGGCGCAAGCGCCCGGTGCTGCTCGACCTGCATTCCAAGCCCGAGCTCGGCGAAAAACTGATCCGCCGCTTCGCGCTGGTCGAGCAGGCCGAGGAGATGGATTGCGGCGCGGCCTGCCTGGCGATGATCTGCCGGCACTACGGCATCCCGATGACGCTGGGCAAGCTGCGCGAACTGGCCAATGTAACCACCCAGGGCGCCACGCTGGACAGCCTGGCGCGCGCCGGCGAAGCGCTTGGCTTCACCACGCGCGGGGTGCAGTGCACGCGGGATTCGCTGATGGGCTTCGAGCTGCCCTTTATCGTGCACTGGGAGGGCTACCACTACGTGGTGGTGTACGGGATCTCGTCACGCTGGGTGTGGGTGGCTGACCCGGCCATCGGCTTCCGCAAGATGAGCGCCGAGGAGTTCGAGCGCGGCTGGAGCGGCACCTGCCTGCTGTTCACGCCGGGCGAGAGCATGACCCAGCTGTCGGTGTCGCGCTCGCCGTGGCTGCGCTTTATCGGCTACCTGGCGCCGTACAAGAGGATCCTGGCCCACCTGTTCCTGGCCACCTTCGTGATCCAGATGCTGGGGGTGGTGCCGCCGCTGATCATCCAGAACATCCTGGACGGCGTGGTGGTGCACCAGAACGTGGGGCTGCTGAACCTGCTGATCGCGGGGCTGATCATCTCCAACGTGTTCTCGCAGCTGATGTCGACGATTCGCGCCTACCTGGCGAACTTCATGGTGCGCAACATGGATTTCGCCATGATGTCGCACTTCTTCAAGCACACGCTGTCGCTGCCGCTGTCGTTCTTTGCCAAGCGCAAGACCGGGGACATCTTCGCTCGCTTCCAGGAAAACCAGACCATTCGCGCTTTCCTGACCGAGTCGACCGTGACCACGGCGCTGAACCTGTTGATGGTGTTTATCTACTTCACCATCATGTTTCTCTACAACGTCAAGCTGACGCTGCTGCTGATCGCCTTCGTGATCCCGATCGCCGCGCTGACGGTGGTGGTGACGCCCAAGGTCAAGACCTATGCGCGCGAGGTGTTTTCGGCATCGACCGATGCCAAGGCCTACCTGATGGAAACCCTGGGCGGCGCCGAGACCGTCAAGGGCATGGGCATCGAGCGCCCGGTGCGGCTGCGCTGGGAGCGCAAGTACGCCAAGGCGCTGGACGCGCAATACCGGGCGCAGGCCTTCCATATCCTGGTGGGGCTGGTGAGCCAGCTGCTCAACGCCGCCACCACCATCGCGGTGCTGTGGGTGGGCGCGACGCTGGTGCTGGAGCGCGAGCTCACCATCGGCCAGCTGATCGCCTTCAATGCCTTCATGGGCAGCGTGCTGGCGCCGCTGATGGGGCTGGTGGCGTTGTGGGGCCAGCTCAACGATGCCGGCGTGGCGATGGAGCGGCTGGGCGACGTGCTCGACCTGGAGCCCGAGCAGAAGCCGCAGGACGTGCTGTCGCGCGTGATGCTGCCCGACCTGCAGGGCGAGATCGTGATGAAGGACCTGTACTTCCGCTACGGCGGCGAAGATACGCCCTATGTGCTGGAGAACATCAGCTTTGCCATCCGCCCCGGCGAGATGGTGGCCATCGTCGGGCGCAGCGGCTCCGGCAAGACCACGCTGGCCAAGCTGCTGGTGGGCTTCTACAAGCCTACCGAGGGCTCGATGACGGTGGACGGCTACGACCTGAACGTGATCGACGCGGCGTTTTACCGCGCGCAGGTGGGCTACGTGATGCAGTCCAACCTGCTGTTCTCGGGCACCATCGCCGAGAACATCGCCTGCGGCGACGACAGCCCTGACCGGCGCCGCATCGAGGAGGTGGCGCGCATGGCCGATGCCCACGCCTTTATCAGCAAGCTGCCGCTGGGCTACGAGCAGGTGGTGGGCGAGCGCGGCATCGGGCTTTCCGGCGGGCAGATCCAGCGCCTGTGTATTGCCCGCGCGCTGTACCACGACCCGCGCCTGCTGGTGTTCGACGAGGCCACCTCGGCGCTCGACACGCAGTCAGAGAGCAACATCCTGGCCAATATGCAGGAGATCCTGCGCGGGCGCACCGCGGTCATCATCGCGCACCGGCTCAGCACCATCATGCAGGCCGACAAGATCCTGGTGCTGTATGAAGGCGCCATCGTCGAGCAGGGCAGGCATGAGGAGCTGATCGAGCGCAAGGGCATGTATTTCCAACTGGTGCAGAAGCAACTGAGTGCAGCATGAAGCTATACAACCAGGGTGCCACCCCCGCCTCGGCCACCTCGCCGGTGTCGTTCGCCGGCCTGATCGAGAAGATCGAGATCCTGCGCTCCACGCTGCGCTGGTCGTCGCGGCTTGACCGTCCCGAGATCGAGAAGCTGCTCAAGCAGGCCACCACGCTGCGCGACGAGGTGATGGGGCTGTCGCACAAGGAGCGCTTCGTGCAGGCCGCATCGGCCGAGGCCGCGCCGCCGCAGGAAGAAGTCGAGCGCATGCCGCGCGAGCGCCGGCAGGCGCTGGTGGAGCGCAGCTTTATTTTCGAAGGGACCTTCGGCGACAACCCCAAGTTGCTGGAAGCGCTGGAGATTGCCGAGAAGGCGGCGCCGACCGACCTGCCGGTGCTGATCGATGGCGAGAGCGGCACCGGCAAGGAGCTGATGGCCAAGGTGATCCATGCCAACGGCTCACGCACCGACAAGCCGTTTATCTCGGTCAACTGCGGCGCGATCCCGGACAGCCTGCTCGAATCCGAGCTGTTCGGCCACAAGAAGGGCGCCTTCACCGGCGCCAGCAACGACCGCCGCGGCAAGTTCGAGAGCGCGCATACCGGCACCATCTTCCTGGACGAGATCGGCGAGCTGCCGCTGACCGGGCAGGTCAAGCTGCTGCGCGTGCTGGAGGCGCACGAGATCCAGCGCGTGGGCTCGGACGAGGCGATCTCGGTCGATACGCGCATCGTCGCGGCCACCAACAAGGACCTGCGCCGCATGAGCCAGGCCGGCACCTTCCGCGAGGACCTGTTCTACCGCCTGAGCGTGATCCACGTCAGCCTGCCTTCGCTGCGCGAGCGGCGCGACGAGATCCCGCTGCTGGTGTCGTACTTCAGTGACGAGGCCGCCGGCATGCTCAAGCGCCGGCCGCTCAAGCTGACGCCGCGGCTGCGCGACTTCATGCTGCACTACGACTACCCGGGCAATATCCGCGAGCTGCGCAACCTGCTGTACCGGCTGAGCTGCCTGGCCGGCGATACCGCCGACCTGGCCCACCTGCCACAGGACATCCGGCCCAGGCCGGCCGCGCTGGCGGTGGTCGGCGCGGGCACGGCAGCCGCGGACATCACCATGGCGACGTCGCTGAGCGAAGCCAAGCGCGCCGCCAGTGACGAGGCCGAGCGGGCCTTCCTCGAACGGGGCTTGCAGGAAGTCGGCGGCACCGTCGCCGAACTGGCGCGGCGCTTCGACATGAACCGCTCGCACCTGCAGATGCTGCTGAAGAAGCACGGCATCCACTCGAAGGATTTTCGCGCCAACCGGCAGGCCGAAGGCGGCAAGGGGTAGGGGGGCGAGGCTGCCGGCGGTCGGGCCTTCAGGCGTCCAGCTCCGGATTAACCAGCGTCTTGTCAGAGCCGTAGGGGTCCGCCGCACGCAGCACCACCACCGACACGTTGTCGCGGCCGCCGGCATCGAGCGCCATCTGCACCAGCGTCAGCGCGGCTTGCGCAACGTCCTGCTGCGCAAGCACCGCCGCGATGTCGTCATCGTCCACCTCGTTGCTCAGGCCATCGCTGCACAGCAGGTAGACGTCGCCATCGGCGACCTCGGTCAGCAGCTGCTCCGGCGCCAGCGTCGGGGCCGCGCCGACGGCGCGCGTGATGGTGTTCTGGGCGGGATGGTGGCGCGCTTCTTCCGCGGTGATCAGCCCGCGCGCCAGCAGGCGCTCGACCTGGTTGTGGTCGCGCGTGAGGCGAGCGAACTGGCCGCCGCGCAGCCGGTACAGGCGGCTGTCGCCGGCCCACACGCAGGCGCAACGGCGATCGCCCGCCAGGAACACCACCACCGTGCTGCCGATGCAGCGCACACCCAGGCGCGCCGCTTCATCGACCAGCGCCAGGTTCACGCCCTGCAGCGCCGCGCGCGTGGCGTCGACCCGGTCTTCCAGCCGGGGCTGCGGCGGCAGCGTGGCCAGCGCCTGGACCACCGCCTGGCTGGCGAAGTCCCCCACGGCATGGCCGCCCATGCCGTCGGCCACTGCCCACAGGTCCTGGCCGGGCAGGTCCAGGCAAGCGTCCTCGTTGCGTTCGCGCACGCGCCCGACGTCCGTGCATGCGGCCGAGGTCCACTGGAAGTGCGAGTCGAAACCCAATCTTGTCTCCGGTCCGCGTCAAGCCCCGGACCAGCCGGGGCACTGCCACGGCGGCGCTGGCGCTCAGATCAGCATCAGATCAGCCGGCCGTCGTTCCTCGCGCCCTGGTCGCCCTGGACATTGATATTGGCGTTTGGCGCGTTGTTGCGGATGTCGATGTTCTGGAACTGGTTGTTCATCTGATCAGCATAGAAGCTGTAGTTGATCTCGTAAAAGTTGATCACCGTCCCGAGCGGCAGCGGAGACGAGGGCACGAACGGGCGGATCCACCCGAACACCCACTGCCCGCCGGCGCCGCGCACGCGGGCCATGGCGGCGGGAGCAAGTTCGCGGCAGCTGGCGAGGTCGTTGATTGCAAGGGTGGCCATGTTCGGTCTCCGGTGGATGTGGCGTGGCGCCGGGGGCGGTACCGGTATTGAGCAAGGCGCGTGCCATCGCATGAGTGCGGCAGGAGGGTGACTGGAAACCCAAGGCTGGCGCGGGCTGCAGGGCGGGGTGGGGACAACGGGGCCCACCCCGGCAGGCCAGCCACGTTGGCCTGGACCCGACACCCGGCCAGCCAGTGTCGGGATGCGCCCACCACAGCGTACGCATCGCGCGATCCTGCCGCTTAGCCCGCCCAGGCCTCGCGGCGCGCGGCGAATGGTGGCTGGCAGCCAACAGAGTTGCCGCCACGCGGTTGGCTGCCATCCGACACTCCATCCCCTCCAAAACCCCCGGATTCGCGCCAAACCGTTGTCCTGCCGTGCCTCCCTGGTATTGGCATGGTTGATGCGGTTGGTCTGGCATGAAGCAGCAATGCCTGCAGCAACCAGACAGACCGAGGCCAGCCATGAACATCCAGGAACAACAAGAACGCGCTACCGGCAGCGACGATCGTTTCGCCGACCCGCTGCCGCTCGGCGCCCACCTGGTCACGGAACGCCACGGCTACGCCCATCATGGGATCTATGCCGGCGCCGGGCGCGTCATCCACTACGCCGGTTTCGCCCGCTCCCTGCAAGCCGCGCCGGTAGAAGAAACTACCCTCGAAGCCTTCGCCGCCGGTTTCGGCATCGCCGTCAGGCCGGAACCCTGCGCGCGCTTCGCCGGCCCCCAGGCCGTCGAACGCGCCCGTTCCCGCGTGGGCGAAAACGCCTACCACTTGCTGACCAACAACTGTGAGCATTTCTGCTCCTGGTGCCTGTCCGGCGAAAGCCGCAGCGAGCAAGTGGAAACATGCATGCGCCGCCCGCGCGCCGCGCTGCACATCGGCTGGCTGCTGCTGGGCGCGCTGCTGCAAGCCCAACTGGGCGGCCTGAACCTGGGCCTGAGCCTCGCCTGAACCGCGCGGCACATCACCGAATCGAGGAGCCTGCCATGTCCGGACTGATCGACTGGGAACTGCGCTGCAACCTGCGCGGACAAGCTTGCCACCGCAGTTGCGCCACTGCCGCCGTCAACTGCGCCCGCGGCCACCATCGGCCAGGGCGCCGCGCCCTGCGCCATGCCGGCCGGCCGACGCGCCTGCCGTCGTCCGGCCGCCTTGCCGGGCGAGGCCGGCGGGACGGGTCCGCCACCGCCGGCGAGCCGGGCAGGTGCGGATTTTGATATACTTCGGGCCGTCTCCAGGATCACCGCGCCTGCGGTTCCCGATCCTGACAGTCCTGTCCCTCGCCGTAGTTCAATGGATAGAACGAGCGCCTCCTAAGCGCTAGATACAGGTTCGATTCCTGTCGGCGGGACCACAGAATAGTTCAAGGCAGTTCGCCAAAGTTCTCTCATCCCAAGTAAATCAAGGCTTCGCGCCGAATCGACGTTCGCCAAAGTTCGTCATGGCCCGTTGTTGAGAATGTCTACGCAGCCCACGATCCTGACGCACCGGCGCAAATTTGACGTCGTCCAGTCCCTGGATGCTCCGACGGGAGCCCCCTTATCAGTTACTACGTAGCGGTGCTGGCCGCGCGCTGTTCCAAGGCTACGACAAGCACCCGCGCATCCCCGTGCTGACCAGGTGGGGCTGGAGTAACGCTGCTGGGCGGTACCAGGTCATGGCCGCCATCCCGGGAAAGATCAGAACGGACACCTGGGACTGGGCCAGCCGCGCGTGCGGCGTCACCGACTTCAGTCCTGCCGCTCAGGACAAGGTGGCCGTCTACCTGATCACCCGCCGCGGCGCGCTTGCCGACATCCAGGCCGGTCGGCTGTCCGAGGCGATCACGAAGTGCAGGAAGGAATAGGCGAGCCTGCCAGGCGCGGGGTACGGGCAGCGGGAACATAAATTCGAAGCCCTGAGGGCACAGTACCTGCTGCACGGTGGGGTTGATAACGGGGTCTGACAATGAACGAAGAAGTCGTGGTGGTGGCGAAAATTGGTGGCGCAGCTGCGCTGGGCTCGGCGATCGCATTGCGGTTCATTCCAGGGAATTGGTGGCAGCGCGGGCTTTCCTTTCTGGGGAGCCTGGGTATCGGCTGCCTTGTCGGCGGCTTTGCGGTGGAACGGTTCGGCCTGGTACCGGGCAGCTACACCCACATGCTGGCTGTGGCCGCCTCTGCTGTGTTCGGTCTGGCGATCGTCAACAACGGGATGCAGCAGATTCCCGAGTGGATGGACGCTATCCGTCGCCGCGTCACGGGGAGCTGAGATGCAGAGCATCAACCTGGCGGCAAACGCCATCATCTTCGCCAGCTCGATCTGGGCCGTGCTTACGCACAAGGTGCCGAATCGCACGGGCGGCGCGCTGATCCTGTTGCTGGTCAATTTCGCTGCATTCGGGAACATGGTCTCGCCGTGGGCGTGCCACAGCGACCCCGAGGTGGCACTGAACGCTGCTGTCGCCCTGGGCGTGCTGTGGGGGGTGTGGCGGCTGGAGCTGCGGCACCTAGTGAAGCGGGGTGTGGCGTGATTTCGATTCCTATCAATATCCCGTGGCGCGCGATCGGCACCGCCGCTCTAGCCACGGCGATCTTCGCAGCCGGCTGGACTGTCAATGGCGGGCGCAAGGACGCTCAGATCGATCGAATGAAGACGGCCAACGCTCAGTCCGATCTGGTCAGCGCCAACAAGGCGATCGAGGACATCGGCAAAGCCAGCGACGCCATCCGCGCCAAGGCTGACGAGTTTAACGTCACCCAGACCACCCTCGGCGCTAAGGTCGATGCCGCCGTGAAGGAATTTCGAAATGCGAAGCAGCCTCTGCCACTGACTTGACTGCCGCCCTGACGATTTCAGGGCGGACGCGCCGGCCGCCGCTGATTATGACGCCTGGCAGGAATGGATGATGCGGGACGCATTGGGCGCGCTGGGGAAGTGCGCGGCTAAGCATAGGAAAACGGTTGAGGCGTGGCCGCGTTAGCTACATCCGTTCCAAGATATTGAGGGACAGACTCGATTGGCGGACGCTTTCAAACGAATCTACAACAGTCGTGTCACTGCTTTCCCGCATAGACTCGCGCTCAGGTGTGGATGAGCCCGCGACATTAGCCGCGCGGCGTTCCTTTCAGAATCAGCTTGCTCATGACATAAGTCAACGGCACCATCGCCGCCGTAACCATAAGCGGTGCAAACGATACGTTGACTCCAGCGAATTCGACTAATCCATGCAGCAGCAAGGCCGAAGCGCAGTACTGAAAAACGTAGACCATTGGATACGAAAGAAACTTTACCCAGGAAAAGGCCACTTTGAAGACCAGGTGCGAGTTAAACCAATACGAAAAAACAACGCCGATCACATAGGCGGCAAGATATGCAGTCTGATATCCAACCACGAGCTTGAAGGCGAGGTACAGCGCGTAGGTCACGAAAGTGTTTATCCCACCTCCGAGAAGGAATCGCCCCCACCGCTGTACGCTGCTTCCGGAAAAAATTGTAGTCAAAGCCCGTTTTTTTGTTTAGTTATTTCGACAAATTCCGCGTAATTGCGAATATAGTCATCGGCATCATATTCGTCCGACGCAAACACCAAAAGCATTGCATCGCTCGAATACTTATACTGGATGCCCCAGGTCAGTGGTGGCAGATACAGGCCCGTCTCTGGTGATTCGAGTGCGATCTCGCACCGGACCTTGCCATCATCAACGACCACTGAACATTTTCCTCTAACGCAAATCAGGAACTGATGACATTTGTGATGAGCGTGCTCGCCCCGGGTTTCTTCGCTCGGTACATTGAATACCAGGAAATAACGCTTGGGGTCGAACGGGATGTCTCGAGGAAACTCCCCAACGGAGAGATCACCTCTCATATCATGGACGCGCTTTAGACGATGAAGTGTCACACCGCTTACGCCGACATGTGCTCGAGCGTCTAGCAGCTGCTCAGGCGCCCTCACAGACGTACTTTTGACCGCGCCACCGGGCGAGGCCGCGTTTTCAACGTACCCGACAATACGGGCCGGATTGCCCGTGACGATTGCATAGGGAGGCACAGATCGCGTGACCACCGCCCCGGCGCCGATCATCGCGCCTTGACCAATCACAATTCCCGGCAGCAGCACGGCAGCGGCGCCGATCGAGGCGCCATCTTCCACGACAGTCTGGAGGAAAGCTTCTGGGTAAGCCTTCGACCGCGGAAATTTGTCGTTGCTAAACGTAACATTGGGGCCCACAAATACATCATTGCCCAGACGGATACCGTCCCATACGTAAACCCCACACTTGATGGTCACGCGGTCTCCGATAACAACATCGTTTTCGACAAAGCATTGCGCATTAATGTTGACGTCACTGCCGATGCGCGCGCGCGGGAGGACCGTTACGGATTGCCAAATAGTCGTGCCTGCCCCGATGTCATTCGATTGCACATCGGCAGAACCATGAACTGTGAAATTACTCGGCATAGGACTGAATTGAATTTTTCTGTCGAACGGAAATAACCGCCAATGGTCGCTTCTTGCTGTTTTCGTAAGCGCGCCACGCATACGTTCCCACCAGCCCAAGCCCGAATAAATTGAGAGTTCCGAAGAACATGATCACTATCATGACGGTCGCATAACCGGGAACATCGATGCTATTCGACAGGCGACCGACCAGCACGATTCCGCCAAGAATACTGGACAGCAAGAAGCCTGCGATGCCAATCTTGGTCAGCAATCGGATAGGGTAATCGGTGAACGCGAAGATACTGTCCATCATGTAGTCCACCTTTTTTCGGAAAGTCCATGCGGTCTTCCCTTCCTGGCGGACTCGTCGCCCGTAGCTTACGAGCTTGCGGCGAAAACCTAGCCAGAAAATCAGCGCAATCAGCGACGATCTCGACTCCTCGAGTTGAAGCAACTGGTCGCGGAACACCCGATTGCAGCCAAAAACGTCGACGCCGCCTGCTGGCATTTCAGGAATCACCAGCCGCCGGTATAACCACCAGAACATGCCGGATGCCATACGGGAGAAGTAAGGGTCGCTTCGACTTGCTCGTGTGCCAATGGCGACATCGCACTCATCGCCATCTAGTGACCGGAAAAACTCGACAAGCAGTTCCGGCGGCTCCTGCAAATCTGCCGCCATGACGCCAAAAAAATCTCCCCTGGCAGCAGCCAACCCCGTCCGGATCGCCGGAAAGGAACCGAAATTTCGTGAATGCGCCAACAATTGTGCCGGCACATCCATGGCCCTGAGCGCTGCGCGCAATAGCGCAAACGACTGGTCTGGGCTACCGTCGACAACGAATACGACTTCCAACTCGCCGTCCAGTTGGCGATTCATATCCGTCAACGTTTGCAACAGACGGGGAATAGACGATTCGTTCTTGTAAACAGGGATGATGACCGAGAATTTCATGGTCGCCACCTATTGACTGCGGAGATGACGCTATCGACCTCTGCGTCGGTCATTTCGGGATAACAGGGCAAGGTCAGAATTTCACCTGCCAAGCGCTCGGTGTTTGCGAGTCGAATGTTTGCAAAACGCTCTCCGAAAACCGGTTGCCGATAGTCAGGGATGGGATAGTGCACGTCGGAGCCGATCTCCAAATCATGCAAATGCGTGCGCAGGGCATCCCGATGCGCGCTGCGCACGACGTAGAGGTGCGCCACGTACGCCTCTCCCACCGCCTGCGGTGTCAGAACTTTGTCGTGAGCAATTCTCGCGGTATAGCGTGCAGCAATTTCACGCCTGCGAGCATTCGCAGCATCAAGATACGGCAGGAAAGTCGAGAGGACAGCCGCTTGCAGTTCATCGAGACGGCTGTTGCGCGATCCGGCCACTTCGACTTGATATTTCGACGACCAGCCATATTGACGAAGTCGGGCGACTCGCTCGGCTGTCTCCGCATGCTTCGTCACAACTGCGCCGCCGTCGCCAATTGCACCAAGGTTCTTGGTGGGATAGAAGCTGAAAGTGGCTGCATCCCCAAACCCGCCCACGCATGTCCCGTCGATACGGGCACCGTGAGCTTGGGCACAATCCTCAATGAGCAGTACCCCCCGGTCGGCACAAAGCTGTGCAATTGCAGCAATGTCAGGTACGGCCCGACCGTAAAGATGCGTAACCACAACCGCTTTGATTCCGGCAAGAATGGCTCGCTCGACTTCCTGGAACGTGACACCATGCGAATCAGTATCGACGTCAAGGAAGAAAGGCTCGGCTCCAACAATCTCGATGGCCGTTGCCGTATACATCCCCGCATTGGCCGCAGTCGCGACGCGGTCACCACGCGTAACGCCAAGTGCTTTCAGCGCCAATTCAATAGCATCCGTGCCATTGGCCACGCCCAGGCAGTGGTCAACGCCGACATACTCGGCAAATTCGCGTTCGAATTGCCTCGATGCCGGGCCCAGGACAAACCACCCGCTGGAAAGTACCCTATTGATCGCCTCGGCTAGCTGTGGGTTCCGGGAAATTCGCGCCGAAAGGCTGTTTATCTGTATCAACATTGCTCTCCGCAAACAATGGCTGGACGCCAGGTTAACTTCCCGATTCGGTTGGGGCTGATCACTTCCGGGGGAGGGGACACATTTTACGTCAAGGGATGCCAGCTTTAAAGTACCAGGCCCCCTGTACAGCAGCCCAGGTAGGCCTGTGCACGCATTTGTGGTACTACGAGGGGTCCGCTTTTATTGCACGGCCAGTCTGTCGGGAAAGCCAAATTCGTTTCGGCCGCATGATCGACCATCCGATGGCTATCCAAAGCCCTATGCCTAACAGCGTAATTGCCATACCAAGTGTGCGGTATGGGGTATCAAAGCGAGCAATCAAAACGTAGCGCCCAGCTGGCAACTGCCAACCGCGGAAACCCTTTACGTCAACGGGAAAGATGTCTTTCGCCCCGCCCGACCAACCGCAGTCATCACAGAGCAGTCGCGCGGACCATCCCTTGGAGTAGATTTCGTTCTCCACAACTGCTGTGGGCACGCCCAGGTCAATCTGATACCGAATCTCGGTCGTCCCATACGCCGAACATACTGCGTCCACGCGTGGAGCCTTGGACAAATCTGCGTCGTGCGTACGATGAAGGTCGGATA
The DNA here is from genome assembly GCF_000611125.1 of Cupriavidus sp. SK-4. Lineage (NCBI taxonomy): Bacteria > Pseudomonadati > Pseudomonadota > Betaproteobacteria > Burkholderiales > Burkholderiaceae > Cupriavidus > Cupriavidus sp. SK-4. Next base: position 53,596 of record NZ_JFJW01000033.1, on the reverse strand, counting down.
CCGCAACCATGGTCCATGGAAGCATTGCGAAGCCCCGCAGATCGTCGGAGCCGAGGATGCTCTGCTGACGTTGGAATTTCATCGGCCCAGAATAGTCTTGCATAAAGTATTGACCACTGTAGTAGCCGCTCCAGGGAAAGCGGTCCGCAGTGGGTAACGGGACGTCATGGCGCGGACCACGGCATGTCTCGGTACGCAACTGACGCTTCAACGCTTCGCGTGTATCAGAGAACTTCCCCGCAATTGATTCGACCCATGCAGTACCGTCTTGCGCCGGCGGCGCAAAATACCTCTCGGTCCACGTCACGCACATCCAGTGCGATATTGCAACTGTCGCCAACGCAGGCATCACCAGCCCTCTTCCTGACTGCAAGAACACGGGAGACAGCGCCACGATCGTCAGGACCGCAGTGATGGCAATCGGGATCATGACACCATTCTGATTCACCCTGGCAACGAGCAGCGTGCTGGCGATGTACGCTGCAACAATGGCGGAGAATATTATCAACAATGGCTCCAGGCTCTTTTTCATGAAAAGACTGCAAAGGAAATTCAAGCCCAATGCAAGAATCGCCAGCCACCTAATGACGCTTATTACCTCCGCTCGCGCCGGCGTAGGCATGACGTTCAAGAGATAGCTCGAATACCAAATAAAAACGGCACCAACAACGAAAACCAACGGCTCGAGGGTCCAACCAAGCAATCTTGCCGCGAATCTGTTCAGGATAGCTGCCACCACGACAAGCAAGACCATCAGCAGGGCAATGTGGTCTTCTTTCGCATAGGCGCGCTCGAGATTCAGCGCGTGCACGCCATACCATACAAAAATCCCGAACAACAATGGCCAAATGTTCCCGGCTCTTTTCCCACCCTGATGATCATCCAACACTGTCACCGCCACGAGAATAGCGACGAGGCCAATGAGGGCTCGGTAGTCGGCCATCACAAACCGGCTCAAGCCGAGAGGTGGAATCATTAATACGAGAATCTGGTGCAGGGGCCCGGCTGCCATCAGCAATGCGATCAGCCCGGAAATCAATGGCCACATCATGCGGCGACGAACCTCGGCGATGCCCATTAAAAATAGCGCAACAACCGGAAACCCGACAAAGAACGATCGCATTGAAATATCATGCCCGAAATACGAGCTATTTATCGGGAATGCGAACGAGAGAATGTCGCCAGGTAACATGTAGTCATAAGCGAGTGTCCCAATGGTTTTCGAGCGGCCAATTTCCCCAGAGGAAAGAAACGCCGGCACAAGGGCTATTCCGGCAACCATCGTTCCTGCAACAAGCGCCACCAGTATCCAAACGCCCACACCAGATACGTCACGTTCCCGAAGCGCGCGTAGCACGCTAACCGTCGCTAGAACGAATAGCGTTGCCATCGCGGTTCCCGGATACCCGCCGGTCCATACAGCAAAAACCCACATTGGCAGAGTGACGACACCAATCATCAATGACGTCGACCTGATTCGCCAATCGGCAAATACCGGGCCGCACAACCATGGCAGAAATGCAAACGCTCTGACAATATCGGGGTGCTGGGAGTTCGAGTAGAAGCCCCCAAAGCATTGATAAAATATCCCCGCCAGCATGGATTCCCGCCACCCCACCCCCAACAGTCGTGCGCAGACGGCCGCGCCGATACTTCCAAGCAGCACGTGCGCGCCTTGCATCACGACAGCGGCATGGATGGTGTATGTTCCGTCAAACAAGGGAAACAGCCAGAACGGAAGATAAAACTCTCCGCTTTGCAGGTTCAGGAACAAGGGATACCCCATACCCTGAAAAGGAATCCAGGCGATCCCCTTGCCCAACTTGACTGCCTCGATCCAGTAGTACGGAATGGCGTGATAAGTCAACAGGAAGTCGTCGGGGAACGCGATGCCATCAAAGTAATGTCGCCAAAAAATCAGAAGATTTTGCCCGGCCAACAACAATAACGTAAGGCAACCTCGCACAGGCATCCATAGCTTTGCTTGTACATCGATACTTCCTTGTCGCAATATTTTCATGAACCTTGGTGCGATTGCGCGATTGAAAAGACGCAACTGCTTTTATTTGATGAACAGAGTAAGTACGGGAAGGCGCCAAGATTATAGTTTATGTGCTTGCGGGCTCGGGTCATCCTGGCTCGTGACTGACCTGAAGGCCAAAGAGACCCACCGGATTGAGCGTCAAGATCTTGGTGATCGTTTCATCAGCCTGTGGGGAGGGACCTAATCTCGGTAGATGCATTCCCCGCAAAGCACACTGTTTTCCGGGGGCGCTGGCAAGTCCGCGACACTTCGTGAAAGGCTGCTGCCCTGACGGCGTCGGCCAAGCCGCGCCAGCCATAGCTGCTTGCCGCTCGCTGGACGGCTTCCGACTTCCAGATGCGCTCGAACGCCTCAGGATCGAAGGCGGCGCCCGTGATCAGGCTCGTTTGCCTTGGTGTGCTCGCCAGCAAAATTTCCAACTCGTGCCGTACTTCCTCCAGCTGGTCGCCGCCGGGCTCGCCCAGCCCGTTCTCCCATCCGTGAACCCCCTTCGATTCGGTGCCCGCGTGCAGTCGATCCATCGCCGCCAAGAGGCGTGTGGCGACCTGCCGGACGCGACCGCTAAGGCCGACTATGATGCGATGCGTGGCAGTGGGGGACGTGCTGAAAGCGCTAGGGGCGTGCGAAGCGAAGCATCGGAAGACGGTGGAGGCGTGGCTGCGCTAGGACGGGGGAGGCCCGGCTCACGGTACAATGGCCGCCACTTTATCAGAGCCTAGCCGGAAGGGGGCACTTACCATGGGCGCTATCGCAACATGCACGCTCCAAAGGATGGACTGATTCATGGGCGCAATCGCACTGTTCGGCGCACTTGCGTGCTTTTGGTTCGTGGGCGCTAAGCGCGCCGCATTCGTGCTCGCGGGCGTCATGGTGCTCGGCCCCGTTGTGTTCCTCATGAACCGCCAAGGAGGGCAATTAGATGGGAACCATGCGTGGTTCTCCGATCTCATCCCGAGTACGCTTGTGGCACGGTTTCATTGCCCAGATGATGGCGAGCCGGTGAAAACCCGCATTTTCACTGAGGAACATGTCGATACCGAAGTGCACCGGCTCATCAGCACAGGTGTTTGCCAGAATGACGCCATCACACGCATACACATCGGATGGGGAGCGAAGTTCGCCCCTGAATATCTCGCCCGCTATGGGCGCCGCGTGCCTTAGCCACGGATCGCGCCCGCATCGCCGACCAGGCCTGTGAGCTCAGCTACGATGCCCTGACGACGGGCCAATAGGGCGTGAGCGATTTGCCGGAATGTCTACTGCAATCATCATTCTGTCTATTTTCGGGTGATTCGCCAATTCAAATATTGAGTGGCGGCTATGCTTCGGCTGGCTCTGCGCGATAGGCCGACCAGTAGTAGGGCTGTGCCGGTTGTGGCGGGCCAGCTTCTTCTCGATGAATGATCTTGCTTCTCGATTCAGATGGTGTGTAGTGGTCAAGTTAGTGCCACCAATTACTTGGTGTCCGGCCAGATCGACGGCAGCAATGTCTGGGATGCCAGCCAAGGTGTGCCGCCTGCTCCGCTGATGAATGCCGAAGAGGTGCGGGAATGGGCCCGTCTCGGCCAGGAGGTTGGCGCCCATACGGTCGACCATGTGCATCTGCCGGCATTGCCGCCGGCGGAAGCCCGCCGGCAGATTGAAACCTCCAAGGCAGCGCTGGAGGACTTGGTGGCGATGCCGGTCACGGCGTTTTGCTACCCTTATGGCGAACAGCAGGCGGCGCACCGGGAAATGGTGCGCGAGGCTGGCTACGACAACGCCACGCTGACGCAGCGCGGGCTGGCGCGTGCCGATGACAACCCTTTCGGCCTGCCGCGTGTCCATGTGCATTGCGGCACCAACCTGATCCGCTTCCTGCAGAAATGCCTGACGCGGCATGAGGACAAGCGGCGGGGCGACTGACCTCAGGCTGCGCTACTGTGGGCTAGCCCCCGACAGGGACCTCATTCCGTTACACATCAATCCTCCAAACTCCGGAGAGCTCGCCATGGAACTGAAATACAAGGGCCGGGAGATCTCAATCCAGGCCAAAAAGGACGCGAGCGGCCAGTGGGACTGGTCATATGGCATCCGCGGTCACGGACACCGGCACAACACCGGGGCGCTTGCTCCTACGGAATCGGTCGCGATTGATAACGCCTATGCGTCCGCGAAACGGGAGATTGACCAGGCCACTTCAGGCGACGCCAACGACTGACACTTCCTGAACGCCACTAGTGGAGAAAGACATGGATCTCCAAGGGTTCACGTATTACCGCGACCACTGGTATGAAGCTTCGGCAACGTCCCGTGGCGTTGGCGGCCCCTGGCAAGGTGAGGTGACCATCTGCGCGAAAGCGGCAGATGGAGCGCCGCTCAAGGTCTTCGATCACCATCTTGTTCCGGGCCAGTTCTTCAGCGAAGGCGAGGCATGGCAGCATGCCTCGGACTGGGCCAGGAAGCAGATCGATGCGCGCTTTAGCTAGCACGCGCACCAGCCGCTGCGCCAGTGCTCACGCCGCACTGCGCTCGGCGATCAGTACGTTCGCAGGAATCTTCAGGTCACGGTGCAGCCGCCGGATCATGGCCAGACTCAGGGCGCGCTTGCCATTCAGCACTTCATATACGCGATTGAGGTTACCCAGGTACGGTTGCATGTCGCGTGGCGTGAGGCCAGCTTGTTCCATGCGAAAGCGGATCGCGGCGATCGGATCCGGCAGGTCCATCGGAAAGTGCACGGCTTCATACCGTTCCACCAGAATGGAGAGGATTTCCAGCTTGTCGCCCTCAGGCGTATCGGGCGCAGGATCTGCGTCGACCAGGGCGGAGACCGCGGCCAGCGCTTCCTTGTAGTCGGCTTCAGTGTGCAGGGGGCGGATATCCATGGTGATCACTCCATTTCCACGGTGGCGGCATCAATGCGGTCATAGTCGAGATGGGTGCCGATGAACTTCACATAGACGACACCCAACCGGTATGCGACAGCGACGATAAGCCGGTACTTGTTCCCGCCGAGATTGAAGGCCACGCGGTTGTTGCCAACGAAGCTGGCACTGGCGTAGCGCGCCTTGATGTCCCTGGGCGCGGTCCAGGCCGCGCAGCGGGCTTCTTCGTGCCAGGCAAGCAGCGGTAGCCTGGCTTCGGGGTGGAACTTGCTGAATTGCAGCAAAGACCTCTTCGCTATGATTCGCATGTGGGCAATGCTAGTCCCAAAATGGGACTGCGGCAAGAGTGGATGGGTGTCAGCCACTGCCGAGCATACCTACGATCAATGCGCGCTCGTCTTCGAAAACAGCTGAATGACGGCGACGCCGGCAATAATCAGACCAATCCCAGCGCAAGCCGCCAGGTCCGGCACCTGCCGGTACAGCACCACCGCGATCAGCGACACCAGCACGATCCCGGCCCCGCTCCAGATTGCATAGGCGATGCCGACCGGCACCGTGCGCATCACAAGCATCAGCATATAGAAGGCGGCGACGTAGCCGGAGACCACCAGTACGCTGGGCACCAGCCGCGTAAAGCCCTGCGACGCCTTCAGGCTGCTGGTGGCGATGACTTCCGCGACGATGGCGAGGGCGAGGAGCAAGTATCCGTTCATGGGAGCGTACAAGTGGGTGGGCCGAAACGGGCCGAAGCCGGCATCTTAGCGCCCCCGCATGTTGCGCCAAAGCCGCGTCCCTCCCTTGCGGTGGTTGTGCAAAGCGGTGATGGGGGATTGAATGTGGCTATAACGACAAGAACAAGCGGGCGCATGGCTGGCCCGCGGCACAAGTCCTACAAGGCAGTCGTAGTTGGCCCGACCAAGCCGGCACGAATCTCACGATGCCGGCGGCGGGCATGGGGTAAGGGGAGCGGTATGCATCACAATGGCATCGACGGCACGGCCGCCTGGACGTCTTCGCAGCCCGGCGACGGGGAGCCCGCACCGGACGCGAATCCGTGGCAGGACACCATCGCCGCGGCGGACCACGCACTGGAAGAGGCCTTGCGCATCCAACGCGGCGTGCAGCACAACCTGAAGCTGTTGCAGGAAGTGCGGTCGCTGCGCGAGGAGTTGCGCAAGGCCCATGCGGAGGTCGATCGCTACCGGGGCATGCATGCCCGGGTGGTGGTCAGCATGCGTCAGCTTGACGACGACCATATGGGGGAAATGAGCCGGCTCCAGGCGGCGAACGAGATGCTGCAGGTGCGCCATCGCGTCTACAAGCTGATGGCCGAGCACTACGCGCGCGTGGCGTTGACCCTGGATCCGGAGACCTTCGCGGCCCACCGCGACCGCGTGCTGCAGCATGTCTTGTTCCAGCGCCGCAGGGGCGTGTCGTCCGACGATATCGGCTACGCGGACGTGGCTTTCCTGATGCTCTAGCGGCGATGCTCAGGCGGCGCGCTGGCGCAGCACGTGGAACGCCAGCATGCCGCCCACCACGCCCCAGAACGCAGAGCCGACACCCGCCAGGGTCATGCCGGACGCCGTGATCATGAAGGTCAGCAGCGCGGCTTCGCGCTCGGCCGGGATTTGCATGGCCACGGTCAGGCCGTTGGCGATCGAGCCCATCAGCGCGAACGCGGTCACGCCCACCACCAGCGCTTGCGGAAAGGCCGCAAACAGCGCCGCGATGCTGGCCGCCAGCGTGCCCGCGACCAGGTAGCCCACGCCGCAGACCACGGCCGCGGTATAGCGGCGGTTGCGGTCGGGGTCGGCCTGCGGGCCGGTGCAGATGGCGGCGGTGATCGCCGCCAGGTTGACGCCGTGCGAGCCGAACGGCGCCAGCACGGCCGAGGTCAGGCCGGTGATCGAGATCAGGCGCGAGGCCGGCACATGGTAGCCATCGGCTTGCAGCACGGCCAGCCCGGGGATGTTCTGCGAGGCCAGCGCCACGATGAATAGCGGAGCCGCCATGCTGACCAAGGCCGACAGCGAGAACGCTGGCGTGGTCCACACCGGCACCGCCAACTCCAGCCGCACTCCCGAGAAATCGAGCTGGCCGAGCACGCCGGCGACCACCGCCCCGGTCAGCAGCACCCCTGGCACCGCATAGGCCGGCCACACGCGCCGCCCGAGCAGGTAGGCGGCAAACATCGCCAGCAGCAGCACGGTCTGGTGCTGCGCCTGCACGAACACATCCACGCTGATGCGGAACAGGATGCCGGCCAGCAGGGCAGAGGCGATGCTGGCGGGCAGGGCGCGCATCAGCTTGTCGAACCAGCCGGTCATGCCGGCCGCGGCCATCATCAGCCCGGCCAGCAGGAAGGCGCCGATGGCTTCCGCGTAGGGCACGCCGGGCAGGCTGGCGATCAGCAACGCCGCGCCGGGCGTGGACCAGGCCACCACGATCGGCACGCGCAGCGCCAGCGACAGGCCGATGGTGGTGATCCCCATGCCCATCGACAGCGCCCAGATCCAGGACGAGATCTGGGCATCGGTCAGGTGGGCGGCGTGGCCGGCCTGGATCATCAGCACCAGCGAACTGGTATAGCCGGTGAGCGTCGCGACCAGCCCGGCGACGAGCGCGGACACGGACAGGTCGGACAATTTCAGCGAAGCGGTGGTCATCGGAAGGGGCGGCGGCAGGCCATTGGCACGGCCGACATCTTCGCATGAGTGCCTTGGCCGTACCAATTTGCCGCGGCGCCGTCCCGAAATCGCGGTTGACGGGGCTTTCCCTTACGGACTTTTCCGACTGGAGCGGGCAGGGGGGCGTTGTTATGCTGGCTTCGTGCCTTGCGAGCAGGGCACCGAGGAGAGACTCTTGGGCCCGCAGTGCGCGGGCCCTTCTTTTTTGGGGCCAGCCTTGGCCCGGTCCCGGTCGTCTACAATGCGGGCTGCCGTGCCACGCCAGCCCTGGCTGCCTGGCCGTCCCTCCTTTCTCTCGTCGTCTCGTCTTTTTCCCATGGCCCTGTTTTCCATTACCGACGCCCAGCTTGCCTTCGGGCACGTGGCCCTGCTCGATCACACCGATTTTTCGCTGGAGGCCGGCGAGCGCGTGGGTCTGATCGGGCGCAACGGCTCGGGCAAGTCTTCGCTGCTGAAGATCGTGGCGGGGCTGTCGGCGCCGGACGACGGGCTGATCGCGCGCCAGAGCGGCGTGACCAGCGCCTACGTGCCGCAGGAGCCGCAGTTCGAGGCGGGCATCACCGTGTTCGACGCCGTCTCGCAGGGCATGGGCGATGCGCACGACCTGCTGGTGCGCTACGAGGCCGCCGCCGACCGTGTGGCCGAGAACCACGACGACGAAGCCGCACTGGCCGAATTGCACCGGCTGCAGTCCGAGCTGGACGCAGCCGGCGCCTGGCAGCTTCGCACCCGCGTGGAAACCACGCTGGCGCGCCTGGGGCTGGATTCGCACACGCGCGTCGAGGCACTGTCCGGCGGCCTGCAGAAACGCGTGGCGCTGGCGCAGGCGCTGGTGGCCGAGCCCGACATCCTGCTGCTGGACGAGCCCACCAACCACCTCGATGTGGAAGCGATCCGCTGGCTGGAAGACCTGCTGCTGGGCTTCCGCGGCAGCGTGCTGCTGATCACCCACGACCGCGCCTTCCTCGACCGCGTGGCCACGCGCATCATCGAACTGGACCGCGGCCGGCTGGTGTCCTTCCCCGGCAACTTTGCCGCCTACCAGGCGCGCAAGGAAGAGATGCTGGCAGCCGAGCAGGTCGAGCAGGCCAAGTTCGACAAGCTGCTGGCGCAGGAAGAGGTGTGGATCCGCAAGGGGGTGGAGGCGCGCCGCACGCGCAGCGTGTCGCGCATCCAGCGCCTGGTGGCGATGCGCAACGAGCGCGCCGCGCGCCGTGAAGTCCAGGGCAACGTCAAGCTGGAAGTGTCGCAGGCCGACCGCTCCGGCAAGATCGTGTCGGAGCTGACCGACGTCAGCAAGGCCTATGGCGACAAGGTGGTGGTGCGCGACTTCACCGCCACCATCATGCGCGGAGACAAGGTTGGCCTGATCGGCCCCAACGGCGCCGGCAAGACCACGCTGCTGCGGCTGATCCTGGGCGAACTGGCGCCGGACAGCGGCACCGTGCGCAACGGCAGCAACCTGCAGGTGGCGTATTTCGACCAGATGCGTACCGCGCTGGATCTGGAGCGCTCGCTGGCCGATACCATCAGCCCGGGCAGCGACTGGGTCGAGGTCAACGGCCAGCGCAAGCATGTGATGAGCTACCTGGGCGACTTCCTGTTTGCGCCGGAACGCGCGCGTTCGCCGGTCAAATCGCTGTCCGGCGGCGAGCGCAACCGGCTGCTGCTGGCGCGCCTGTTTGCGCGGCCGGCCAATGTGCTGGTGCTGGACGAACCGACCAACGACCTCGACATCGACACGCTGGAACTGCTGGAAGAACTGCTGCAGGACTACGGCGGCACCGTGTTCCTGGTATCGCACGACCGCGCCTTCCTGGACAACGTGGTGACCTCGACCCTGGCCGCCGAGGGCGATGGCGTGTGGCGCGAGTCGGTGGGCGGGTATTCAGACTGGGTCGAGCAGTCGGCCCGCAGCGCCGCGCTGCAGGCGGCGCGCAAGCCGGAGCAGAAGGCGGCGGAGCCGGCAAAGGGCAAGGATTCGCGCGAGGCGCGCGGCGCCAATCGTACGGTCAAGCTGTCGTACAAGGAGCAGCGCGAGCTGGACGGCCTGCCGGAGCGCATTGCCGCGCTGGAAACCGAGCAGAAGTCGATCTCGGCGCAGTTGGAAGACGGTTCGCTCTATGTCAGCGATGCGCCCAAGGCCGTGCAGCTGGGCACCCGGCACGACGAGATCGAGATGGAACTGCTGGAAGCGCTGGAGCGCTGGGAAGTGCTGGAGGCGAAGTCGAAGGGCGAGGGCGTGTGAGCGTCTGGCTGCGTCACCCGCACCACGCCAGCACCATGTTGGTCAGGTCGACCATAAAACCCGGCCGCAGGTAGCCCACGAAGCCCAGCGCTAGCAGCCCGGCCAGCACCGCCAGTCCGGCTGCCTTCGCCACGCGGACGCGGGCCGCTGTCATCATGCCGCCGCCGGCTGCGCACGCACCAGCGCATGCTCGCGGATCGGCAGGTTCACCAGCGCGGCCACCACGCCCAGCGCGATCGAGATCAGCCACACCGTGTTGTAGCCGCCGGTGCGGTCATAGAGGTAGCCGCCCAGCCAGGCCCCCAGGAAGCTGCCGATCTGGTGCGAGAAGAACACCACGCCCGACAGCATCGACAGGTATTTCACGCCGAATACCTGGGCGATGATGCCGTTGGTCAGCGGCACCGTGGACAGCCACAGGAAGCCCATCAGCGCCGCGAACACCCAGGTGCTGGCCACCGTCAGCGGCAGCAGCAGGTAGCCGGCGATCACCACCGAGCGCGTCACGTAGATGGCGGACAGCAGGTAGCGCTTGGGCAGGCGCTGGCCCAGCGCGCCGGCGGTATAGGTGCCGAATACATTGAACAGCCCGATCAGCGCTAGGGCCACGACGGCGACTTTCGGGTCGGTCAGGCCCTGGTCCTTCAGGTAGGGCGCCAGGTGCACGCCGATAAACACCACCTGGAAGCCGCACACGAAGTAGCCCAGCGTCAGCAGCTGGAAGTTGCGGTTGCCGAAGGCTTCGTGCACGGCCTGGCCGATGGTCTGGTGGTGGCCGCCGGTGTGGCCCGACTCGCGCGGCTCGCGCAGCGTCAGCGCCAGCGGCAGCATCACGCAGGCCATCAGCGCCATCACGTACAGCGCGTTCTGCCAGCCCAGGCCGGAGATCAGGCCCTGTTCCACCGGGATCATCAGGAACTGGCCGAAGGAGCCGGCCGCGGCGGCGATGCCCATGGCCCAGACCCGCTTTTCGGGGCTGGCCACGCGGCCGATCACGCCGTAGACGATGCTGTAGGTGGTGCCGGACTGGGCGATGCCGATCATCACGCCGGCACCGGTGGCAAAGGCGGTGCCGCTGGTGGCCAGTGCCATTACCACCAGCCCGGCCACGTACAGCGCCACGCCGACCAGCATGATGCGCAGCGCGCCGAACTTGTCGGCGAGCGCGCCGGCAAAGGGCTGGCTGGCGCCCCACATCAGGTTCTGCAGCGCCAGCGCGAAGGCGAAGGTCTCGCGGTTCCAGCCATGGGCCTGGGTGATCGGCAGGTTGAACAGGCCGAAGCCGTGCCGGATGCCCATTGAAAGGGTCACGAGCAGCCCACCGCACACAAGTACGGTGGTCAGGGAGAGTTGTCGGTTCTGCATGTCTTGGCTCGATGTGCGGCAGTCCCGCCGGGTAGGCGCGGTGCCGACAGGGATTGTGTGTGCTTGTTGTTGTCCGTGCCGGGACGGCAATCGGGCTTGCCGGGGCCGGGTGCTGGCGAGTTTACTCCGGGTCGGGAAAACGCGTACGGCGCTGCCCCCGTTGCCGGCGCCCTGGCAAAAAGTGGCGGCGGCCCGGCAAACCGGCGCCAGCGCGGGTCGGCAGGCCAAGCGCCTTTTTGGCGGGATTGCCGTCGCCCGCTTCCATTACAATGCAGTGCCCGGTGCCCCGGCGCGTGCACAGTTGTGCGCCTCATGGCAGCCGGGACCATCACTTTCGTAGCGACTCCATGGCGAGCAAAACCAGTCAGTACAGCGAATCTTCCATCCGGGTCCTGAAGGGCCTGGAGCCGGTCAAGCAGCGTCCCGGCATGTACACCCGGACCGACAACCCCCTGCATATCGTGCAGGAGGTGATCGACAACGCCTCGGACGAGGCCCTCGGCGGCCACGGCTCCGAGATCCTGGTGACCCTGCATCGCGACGGCAGCCTCAGCGTGGAGGACGACGGCCGCGGCATCCCGGTGGGCATCCACCCGGAAGAAGGCGTGCCGGTGGTCGAGATCGTCTTCACCCGGCTGCATGCCGGCGGCAAGTTCGACAAGGGCAAGGGCGGTGCCTATGCCTTCTCGGGCGGCCTGCACGGCGTGGGCGTGTCGGTGACCAATGCCTTGTCGACGCAGCTGGACGTGACCGTGTGGCGCGACAGCATGTGCTCGACGCTGACCTTCTCCGGCGGCGACGTGACCGTGCCGCTGGCCTCGCGCAAGATCGAGCGTGGCGAGAAGAAAAGCGGCACCCGCGTGCAGGTGTGGCCGGATGCCAAATATTTCGACTCGGCCGCGATCCCGCTGGCCGAGCTGCAGCGCCTGCTGCGCAGCAAGGCGGTGCTGCTGCCGGGCGTCAAGGTCACGCTGGTGACCGAGAAGACCGGCGAGCGCCAGACCTGGCAGTACGACCAGGGCCTGAAGGGCTACCTGGTCGAGGCGCTGGCGCAGGGCAGCGGCGCCGAGCTGGTGATCCCGATGTTCGAGGGCGAGCACTTTGCCGACCCCGACGCCAATCCCGGCGAAGAAGGCTTTGCCGACGGCGAAGGCGCCTCCTGGGTGGTGGCCTGGACCGAAGACGGCGCGCCGGTGCGCGAGTCCTACGTCAACCTGATCCCGACTCCGGCCGGCGGCACGCATGAGTCCGGCCTGCGCGAGGGGCTGTTCCAGGCGGTCAAGAGCTTTATTGAGATGCACGCGCTGCAGCCCAAGGGCGTCAAGCTGATGAGCGAAGACGTGTTTGCGCGCGCCTCGTTCGTGCTGTCGGCCAAGGTGCTGGACCCGCAGTTCCAGGGCCAGATCAAGGAACGCCTGAACAGCCGCGACGCGGTGCGGCTGGTCTCCACCTTCAGCCGCCCGGCGCTGGAGCTGTGGCTGAACCACCATGTCGAGTACGGCAAGAAGCTGGCCGAGCTGGTGATCCGCCAGGCCCAGGCGCGCACGCGCGCGGCGCAGAAGGTTGAGAAGAAAAAGGGCTCCGGCGTGGCCGTGCTGCCCGGCAAGCTGACCGACTGCGAGTCCACCGACGTGACCCGCAACGAACTGTTCCTGGTCGAGGGCGACTCGGCCGGCGGCTCGGCCAAGATGGGCCGCGACAAGGAGTTCCAGGCCATCCTGCCGCTGCGCGGCAAGGTGCTCAATACCTGGGAGACCGAGCGCGACCGCCTCTTTGCCAACAACGAAGTGCACGACATCGCGGTGGCGATCGGCGTGGACCCGCACGGCGCCAACGACGAGCCCGACCTGTCCAACCTGCGCTACGGCAAGATCTGCATCCTGTCCGACGCGGACGTGGACGGCGCGCATATCCAGGTGCTGCTGCTGACGTTGTTCTTCCGGCACTTCCCCAAGCTGATCGATACCGGCAACGTCTGTGTGGCGCGTCCGCCGCTGTTCCGCGTCGACGCGCCCGCGCGCGGCAAGAAGCCGGCGCAGAAGCTGTACGCGCTGGACGAAGGCGAGTTGCTGGCGATCCAGGACAAGCTGCTCAAGGACGGCGTCAAGGAAAACTCGTGGCAGATTTCCCGCTTCAAGGGCCTGGGCGAAATGAGCGCCGAGCAGCTCTGGGAAACCACCATGAACCCCGACACGCGGCGCTTGCTGCCCGTGTCGCTGGGCGAATACGACCTGCCGCAGACCGTCGAGATGATGAATATGCTGATGGGCAAGGGCGAGGCCGCACAGCGCCGCAGCTGGCTGGAAGAGAAGGGCAACGAGGTCGAGGCCGATATCTGAGCGATACCTGAGCGGAAAGCGGCGGCCGGAGATTGGGTAGATAATCCCCAGTCTGCCTGGCCGTCATTCCCGACGGCCGCCAACGGACATATTCTGGAACGCACGATGACGACGAGAACTCCCGGCAAACCATGGCGCAAGGCGGCGGCAGCCGTCGTGGCGCTGGCCGGGCTCGCCTTCGTGCCGGCGGCGCATGCCGAGTTGTGGGGCTTTATCGATGCCGACGGCGTGGCGCACTTTGCCGACCAGAAGCTCGACGCGCGCTACAAGCTGTTCATGAAGGACGGCGGCAAGCTGGATGCCGGGCGCCTGGCGGCGCGGCAGTCGCAGGCGGCCGCAGGCGCGGACATCGACCTGGAGCAGCACAAGCTGTACCGCTACGTCGTCAACCATCCCAATATCAAGACCGTCGAGCCGCTGATCCACCAGATCGCCGGCAAGCAGGACGTCGACCCGGCGCTGGTCAAGGCGGTGATGGCGGTGGAGTCGGGCTTCAACCCGGGTGCGGTGTCGCCCAAGGGCGCGATCGGCCTGATGCAGGTGATCCCCGACACCGGCGCTCGCTTTGGCGTGAGCGCCGATGCGCGCCGCAGCATCGAGCAGAAGCTGGCCGATCCACGCACCAATATCACCGCGGGCGTGCGCTACCTGAGCTGGCTGATGCAGCTGTTCCCGAACAACCTGGAGCTGGTGCTGGCTGCGTACAACGCCGGCGAGGGCGCGGTGCAGCGCTACAACAACCGCATTCCGCCTTACCCGGAGACCCGGCAGTACGTCAGCACCGTGCTGCAGTTCTACCGGCTGTACCAGCCGCAGCAGGGCGCGGTGCTGACGCGCGCCAGCGCCAGCGCGGACGGCCCGCGCGTGAAGATGGTCATCGGCGGGCGCCGCCCCATGCCCTGACCGGCATACCCGAACAACAAGCAACCCGGCGCGCCGGCAGTTCAACATGGCGCGCCGAATTCTTGCCTACCCATGGAACAACAAGACATCACGTTTCAACCTGAAGAGCCGGCCGATTCGCTGACGCTGGCGCGCTACGCCGAGCGCGCCTACCTTGACTACGCCGTCAGCGTGGTCAAGGGCCGCGCGCTGCCCGAGGTGGCCGACGGCCAGAAGCCGGTGCAGCGGCGCATCCTGTTCTCGATGCACGAGATGGGCCTGCGCGCCGACGCCAAGCCGGTTAAGTCCGCGCGCGTGGTCGGCGATGTGCTGGGCAAGTTCCACCCGCACGGCGACCAGTCTGCCTATGACGCGCTGGTGCGCCTGGCGCAGGACTTCTCGCTGCGCTACCCGCTGATCGACGGCCAGGGCAACTTCGGCTCGCGCGATGGCGACGGCGCGGCGGCGATGCGCTACACCGAAGCGCGCCTGACGCCGATCTCGCGGCTGCTGCTCGACGAGATCGACGAAGGCACGGTCGATTTCGCCCCCAACTACGACGGCTCGATGCAGGAGCCCAAGCTGTTGCCGGCAAGGCTGCCGTTCGTGCTGCTCAACGGCGCCTCGGGCATTGCGGTGGGCATGGCGACCGAGATCCCGCCGCACAACCTGCGCGAAGTCGCCGCGGCCACCGTGGCGATGATCCGCAATCCCAATATCACGCTGGCCGAGCTGCTGGCGCTGATGCCGGGGCCGGACTACCCGGGCGGCGGCCAGATCATCTCGCCGGCGTCCGATATCGCCCAGATCTACGAAGGCGGGCGCGGCAGCCTGAAGGTGCGCGCGCGCTGGACCATCGAGGAGATGGCGCGCGGCCAGTGGCAGCTGGTGGTGACCGAGCTGCCGCCGAACACTTCGGCGCAGAAGGTGCTGGAAGAGATCGAGGAAATCACCAACCCCAAGATCAAGACCGGCAAGAAGGCGCTGACGCAGGACCAGCAGCAGCTCAAGGCCACCGTGCTGGCGGTGCTGGATGCGGTGCGCGATGAATCCGGCAAGGATGCGCCGGTGCGGCTGGTGTTCGAGCCCAAGAGCAAGAACGTCGGCCAGCAGGAGTTCATCCATACGTTGCTGGCGCATACCAGCCTGGAGTCTGGCGCGCCGATCAACCTGGTGATGATTGGCACCGACGGGCGCCCGCGCCAGAAGGGCCTGCGCGAGATCCTGTCCGAGTGGATCGCGTTCCGCTTCGACACCGTCACGCGCCGCACGCGCCACCGCCTGGGCAAGGTCGAGGACCGCATCCATATCCTCGAAGGCCGGATGCTGGTGCTGCTCAATATCGACGAGGTGATCCGCATCATCCGCGAGAGCGACGAGCCCAAGCCGGCGCTGATCGAGGCCTTCGGCCTGAGCGACCGCCAGGCCGAGGACATCCTCGAAATCCGGCTGCGCCAGCTGGCGCGCCTGGAAGCGATCCGGATCGAGAAGGAACTGAAGGAGCTGCGCGAGGAGCAGGCCGACCTGGACGTGCTGCTCAAGTCCGATACCATGATGCGCCGCCGCATCATCAAGGAGATCGAGACCGACGCCAAGCAATACAGCCCGGAAGACAAGGACCCGCGCCGCACCCTGATCCAGGAAGAGCGCCGCGCCGCGGCCGAAGTGCGCGTGGTCGACGAGCCGGTGACGGTGGTGATGTCGCAGAAGGGCTGGGTGCGCACGCGCCAGGGCCATGGCCACGATGCGCAGCAGTTCACCTTCAAGGCTGGCGACGCGCTCTACGGCACCTTCGAATGCCGCACCGTCGACGTGCTGCTGGCCTTCGGCACCAACGGCCGGGTCTATTCCGTGCCGGTCGCCAGCCTGCCTGGCGGGCGCGGCGACGGGGTGCCCATCACCACGCTGATCGAACTGCAGTCCGGCAGCCAGGTCGCGCATACCTTTGCCGGCAGCGCCGAGCAGCGCATGCTGATCGCCACCGCGGGCGGCAATGGCTTCCAGACCAAGGTCGGCGACATGATCAGCCGGCAGAAGGGCGGCAAGTCATTCCTGACGCTCGATGACGGCGACACGCCGCTGGTGCCGGCGCCGCTGGGCGACGAGGCGACCCATGCGGCCTGCCTGTCCGGCAACGGCCGCCTGCTGCTGGTGGCGCTCGATGAAGTGAAGGTGCTGTCCGCAGGCGGGCGCGGCGTGATCCTGATGGAGCTGGAACCCAAGGAGAAGCTGCTGCAGGCCGTGGGCGTCGGCGCGCCGGGGCTGATGCTCTCGGGCGCGGGGCGCGGCGGCAAGCCGGCCTCGCAGAAGCTGGCAGGCGTGGCCTTGCAGGCCTACGTGGGCAAGCGCGCGCGCAAGGGCAAGGCGATCGAGGCCAAGCTCAAGGAGCCGCGCATCGATCCGGTGCGCGTGGAGCCGCCGGCCGGCAACTGAGTGCCCTA
>NZ_JFJW01000033.1:28356-36610 GCF_000611125.1 Cupriavidus sp. SK-4 | reverse complement strand
CCAACCCTCTCCCGCAAGCGGGAGAGGGAGCCCCCAATCTGGCGGGCAATATCTCAATCCACTCCCACAAATCCCCCGGTCTGGTGCACCCACAGCCGCGCATATAGCCCGCCCTGCGCCAGCAATTGCGCGTGCGTGCCGCTTTCCACGATATGGCCGTTGTCCAGCACCACCAGCCGGTCCATGCGCGCAATCGTCGACAGCCGGTGGGCGATGGCGATCACGGTCTTGCCCTGCATCAGGGTTTCCAGGCTCTCCTGGATCGCGGCCTCGACTTCGGAGTCCAGCGCGGAGGTGGCTTCGTCCAGGATCAGGACCGGCGCGTTCTTGAGCAGCACGCGCGCGATGGCAATGCGCTGGCGCTGTCCGCCTGACAGCTTCACGCCGCGCTCGCCGACCTGCGCCTCCAGCCCGGTATTGCCGTGGGCGTCGACCAGGTGCGGGGTGAATTCGTCGGCGCGGGCGCGGTGCAGGGCTTGTTGCAGCTCGGCCTCGGTACTGGAGGGCTTGCCGTAGAGCAGGTTCTCGCGGATCGACCGGTGCAGCAGCGAAGTGTCCTGCGTGACCATGCCGATCTGTGCGCGCAGGCTTTCCTGCGTGACCGTGGCGATGTCCTGGCCGTCGATCAGGATGCGGCCGCGTTCGACGTCGTAGAGTCGCAGCAGCAGGTTGACCAGCGTCGACTTGCCGGCGCCGGAAGGACCGACCAGCCCGATCTTCTCGCCAGGGCGCACTGTCAGGTCCACGCCTTCGATGACGCCTGAGCCCTTGCCGTAGTGGAATCCCACTTGCTCGAAGCGGACCTCGCCATGGGTGACGCGCAACGGCTTCGCGTCGGCGCGGTCGGTCACCACGCGCGGCACGGCTATCGTCTTCATGCCGTCCTGCACCTGCCCGACATTCTCGAAGATGCCGTTGACCACCCACATGATCCAGCCCGACATATTGTTGATGCGGATCACCAGCCCGGTGGTGAGTGCAATCGCGCCGGTGGTGACATGGCCCTCGCTCCACAGCCACAGCGCCAGCCCGGTGGTGCCGGCGATCAGCGCGCCGTTCATGGCGGTGATGGTGATGTCCATGCCGCTGACCATGCGCCCGGCCAGCCGCACCTTGTCGGTCTGCTCGGCCATGGCGTCGCGCGCGTAGTCTTCCTCGTGCCGGGTATGGGCGAACAGCTTGAGCGTGGTGATATTGGTGTAGCCGTCGACGATGCGTCCCATCAGGCGCGAGCGCGACTCCGTGGCCACCACCGAGCGCTGCTTCACGCGCGGCACGAAATGGAGCAGGGCAGCCACATAGCAGACGATCCACAGCAGCAGCGGGATCATCAGCCGCCAGTCGGCCTGCGCGAACAGCACCAGCGCGCTGACCGCATAGATCACCACGTGCCAGAGCGCGTCCACCGCCTGCACGGCTGAGTCGCGCAGCGAGTAGCCGGTCTGCATGATGCGCTGCGCGATGCGCCCGGCAAAGTCGTTCTGGAAGAACGACAGGCTCTGCTTGAGCACGTAGCGGTGGTTCTGCCAGCGGATCAGGTTGGCCAGCCCGGGGTTGATGACCTGGTGCACCAGCACATCGTGCAGCCCGAAAAAGATGGGACGCAGCAGCAGCGCCACCACCGCCATCCACAGCAGCTCGTTGCGATGCCGGCTGAAGAACTCCGCGCCGGGCGTGGTCTGGGCCATGTCGACCAGCCGGCCGAGGAAGCTGAACAGCGCCACCTCGATCAGCGCGCCGACCAGGCCCACCAGCAACAGCAGCGCGAACACGCCCCACACTTCGCGCAGGTACCAGGCATAGAAGCGCCAGACCTGGCCGGGCGGCTCGCGGTCGGGCATGCCCCGGAAGGGGTCGATCAGTCTTTCCAGGCGACGCAACATGGCAGGTTTCCCGTTGTGCCCGGCGCGCCCTGGCGTCTTCGTGGGAGGTGGGGGTGCGCGTGCGGCGGATCAGACACAACATGATACGCGCCTTGCACAATGGAAAAGCCCCGCCAGGGGCGGGGCCTTGTCTGAACCGCAGTACGGAAACGTCTGAAGGGTCAGGGGTGGTGGATGACCATATGCGTGAATGGCGGCACATAAGCCTGCAGCGTCACGAACAGGCCCACCAGGATCGCCAGCACGATCGAGTGGAAGAACACATAGCGCAGGATGTCGCCTTCGTGGCCGTACCACTTGGTGGCGGTCGAGGCCACCACGATGGACTGCGCATCGATCATCTTGCCCATCACGCCGCCCGAGCTGTTGGCCGAGGCCATCAGCACCGGCGACAGGCCCAGCTGCTCCGCCGTGGTCTTCTGCAGGCCGCCGAACAGCACGTTCGAGGCCGTGTCCGAACCGGTCAGCGCCACGCCCAGCCAGCCCAGCATGGTGCCGAACAGCGGATAGAACACGCCGGTGTGGGCGAAGGCCAGGCCCAGCGTGGCATCCAGGCCCGAGTATCGGGTCAGGTAGCCGACGCCGAACATCGCGCAGATGGTCAGGAGCGAGTAGCGCACCAGCTTGATGGTTTCCCAGTACTCCTTGAACAGGCGCGGCACCGAGTAGCCCATCAGCAGGCCGCCGGCGATGGCCGAGACAAAGATGCCGGTGCCGGCCATCGACAGCACGTTGAAGTTGAAGACCGCGCCTTCGATGACTTCCTTGGGCACCACCGGCGGCACCTTGACGATGGCCTTGTCCAGCCCCGGGATCGGGAATTTCCACGCCCACAGGCCATCCATCAGCTTCTTGAACTCGGGCACGCCCCAGACAAAGACGAACACCGTCAGGATCACCCACGGCATCCAGGCCTTGGCCACCGAGATGCCGACCGAGGCGGCGCTGGCGCGCGCATCGGCTTCGAGCGCTTCGGGATGGTCGATCTTGGAGTCGTCGTGGCGGCCCAGGATCCTGGCCGAGGTCCAGATCTCCTTCGGATGCCAGACCTTCAGGAACAGCGTCAGCGAGGCCATCGACACTAGCGCGGCGATCACGTCCACCAGCCACGGGCCGTGGAAGTTCGACACCAGGAACTGCGGGATCGCAAAGCTCACCCCCGCCACCAGGATCGCCGGCCAGATCGCCAGCATGCCGCGGAAGCCGGCAAAGGCCCAGATCAGCCAGAACGGCACGATCACCGAGAAGAACGGCAGCTGGCGCCCGATCATGGCCGACAGGTCGAGCAGGTCCAGCCCGGTCACCGATGCCAGGCCTATGATCGGGGCGCCCAGCGCGCCGTAGGCCACCGGCGCGGTGTTGGCGATCAGCGCCAGGCCCGAGGCGGCCAGCGGCGAGAAGCCCAGGCCGATCAGGATGGCACCGGTCACGGCCACCGGCGTGCCGAAGCCGGCCGCGCCCTCGAAGAAGGCGCCGAAGCTGAACGCCACCAGCAGCAGCTGCAGGCGGCGGTCCTCGGTGATGCCGGAGATCGAGTTCTGCAAGACCTTGAATGACCCGTTAAGGGTTGTCAGCCGGTGCAGGAAGATGATGTTCAGCACGATCCAGCCGATCGGGAACAGCCCGGACACGATGCCCAGCCCCGCCGCCTTGCCGGCCATCGCCGCCGGCATGCCGAACACCGTGGAGGCGACCACGATGCCGATCAGCAATGCCAGCCCCGCCGCCAGGTGGGCCTGCATATGAAAGAACGCCAGCGCTGCCAGCAGCACGGCGACGGGAATGCCCGCGGCAATGGTCGACAGCGCCATATTGCCTAGCGGGTCATAGACTTGACTCCACACGATCGATGTCCTCCTCAGGTTGGCTCAGGCGCCGGGACAATCTGCGTGCCCTCGGCGCCGTGCATGCGCTTTGCACCGGCGAGCGGCATCCGCCGCGCGCGGGAAAGAACCAGCGATTGTAGGAACGGGTTCCGGGTTCGCTGTCGTACATTGCGTCATGCCTGGCATGAGCCACATTCAGGGATCAGGGTTTCCCTGGGGGCATTGCGGCGCACGTGGTGCCTTCCAGGCACACCGGCCAGAGTACTCTAAACGGCGCCTGTTGCAAAAGTATGCGCACCAGCTGCAAGCCTGCATGACTGGCCGATGCAACCACCCGACGCCGGCTGGCGTGAGCGTCGTTGTCCCGCCATACTGGCAGGCAGCGCGCGGGCAGGCCGCCCGCACCAACCAATTAGAGGCGAGGTTCCCCATGACCGAATTCCTTCCCCCGTGGCCGCTGCTGATGGCGTTCGTGCTGGCCAGCCTGGCGCTGGCCATCACGCCCGGCCCGGCCGTGGTCTATATCGTCACGCGCACGCTGGCGCAGGGCCGGCAGGCCGGGCTGGCCTCGATCGGCGCGGTGGCGCTGGGCAACCTGGGCAACGCGATCGGCGCCTCGCTGGGGCTGGCGGTGCTGTTCTCGGTGTCGGCGCTGGCGTTTTCGGTGGTCAAGTACGCGGGGGCGGCCTACCTGATCTGGCTGGGCATCCGCGCGCTGCGCGGGGGTGGGGCGGCCGCGAACGGCGATACCCCGGAGGTGGCGCCACGCAGCCTGCGCCAGGTGGTGCGCGACGGCTTCGTGGTGGCGCTGCTCAATCCCAAGACCGCGATCTTCTTTGCCGCCTTCCTGCCGCAGTTCATGAACCCGGCGGGCTCGGCGCTGACGCAGAGCCTGGCGCTGGGCGTGGCCTTCGTGCTGATCGCCGCGACCACCGATGCCTGCTACGTGATGGCCGCCGCCGCGGTGATGCCGGCACTGCGCCGCGCCGGCAGGGCGCGCGCGCTCGGCCGCTACCTGACCGGCGCGGCGTTTATCGGGCTGGGGGTATTTACCGCGGCATCGGGCTCGCGCGCGGCGAAGTAAGGCAGGACGGCAGGAAAGAAAAAACTGCCGCGGCTCAGCGCAGCGGCAGTTCCAGGATGCCGTCCGCGGCGGGGCGGGCGCGCATCGCGCTCAACCAGCGCTCCAGGTCGGGGCGCGGCTGGTGCTTGTGCGGCAGCCCTATCCAGCGGTGCGCGGCGCAGGCCAGCGAGATGTCGGCCATGGTGAAGCGGTCGCCGCCGATGAACTCGCGCCCGGCCAGCGCCTTGTCCAGCAGCGCGGCCAGCGGCTCGGTGCGCTCGCACGATGACTTGATGGCAGCCTCGTCGCGCTCCGCTTTTGGCTTGCGCACCAGGTTCAGGAACGCCGTCACCATGGCCGGGCTGAAGGCGGTGGTCTGCCAGTCCATCCAGCGGTCGGCCGAGGCGCGTGCCTTGACGTCCTCGGGCCACAGCGTGCCTTCGCCGTAGCGCGCGCACAGGTACCGCACGATCGCATTGGATTCCCACAGCACGAAGGGCTCGCCGCCGACATCGGTGCCGCGGAAATCCTCGATCACGGGGATCTGGCGGTTCGGGTTCAGGCGCACATAGGCCTCGGTGTCGAGGTCGCCCTTGGTCACGCCGATATCCACGCGCTCATGGTCCAGGTGCAGCTCGCGCGCGCACCAGACCACTTTCTGCACGTTGATGGAGGAGAGTCGGCCCCAGATACGCAACATTTCGGCTCCAGTGGTGATGCGCGCCCGGGCTTCAGGCCGCGCGCGGTTGCTTGGCGGCGGCCGCGGCGATGGCTTCGCGGAACAGCTCGCCAAGGATGGCCACGCCCTGCTCGATGCGCTCGGCCGACACCGTGACGAAGGCCAGGCGCAGCGCGTTGCGCTTCGGGTTGCTGGCGTAGAACGGCGCGCCCGGCACATAGGCCACGTTGCGCTTCACGGCTTCTTCCAGGATCACCATGCTGTCCAGGCCCTCGGGCAGCTCCATCCAGATGAACATGCCGCCTTCGGGCGCGTTCCAGGTCACGCCCTCGGGCATATGGCGCTTGAGCGCGTCCAGCATATACTGGCACTGCTTGCCGTAGAGCTCGCGGATGGTCGGGATATGCGTGTCGAGCAGGCCGTCGCGGATGGTCTCGTAGGCCACGCGCTGGGTGAAGGTCGGCGTGTGCAGGTCAGACGCCTGCTTGGCCTGGCACAGCTTGAAGTGCAGCTCGGGCGGGGCGATCACATAGCCCAGGCGCATGCCGGGGGCCAGGATCTTCGAGAACGAGCCCATGTAGATGACGCCGTCCGGATTCATCGACAGCAGGCTGGGCAGCTGGTCGCCGGTGTAGCTGAGCGCGCCGTAGGGATCGTCCTCGACCAGCAGCACGCCCTGTTCCTTTGCGCGGGCCACCAGCGCCTCGCGGCGTTCCAGCGGCAGGCGGCGGCCGGTCGGGTTCTGGAAGTTGGGCAGGGCGTACAGGAAGCGCGCGCCGGCGGTCAGCTCGGGCGTCAGCGCCTCGGGCAGGAGGCCCTTGTCGTCGCTGGGGATCGAGACGAACTCAGGTTCGAACAGCGAGAACGCCTGCAGCGCGCCGAGGTAGCTGGGGGTTTCCACCAGCACCTTGCTGCCCGGGTCGATCATCACCTTGGCGATCAGGTCCAGCGCCTGCTGCGAGCCGGTGGTGATCAGCACGCGCTCGACCGGTGCGCCATGCCGCCTGGCGACGAACTCGCGCAGCGGCAGGTAGCCTTCGGTCGCGGCGTATTGCAGCGCCGCCTGCGGGTTGTCGGCGAATACGCGGGCCGTCGCTGCCTCCATGGCCGCTACCGGGAACGAGGCCGGCGACGGCAGGCCGCCGGCGAACGAAATGACTTCCGGACGCTCGGTGACCTTCAGGATTTCGCGGATGGCCGAGCTGGTCAGTTGCTGCGCCCGGCGGGAAATGGCCCATTTCATGATGTGTCTCTTGTGGTCTGGGGGATTCTGGGCTGAGCGGCAAGCCTGCCGCTCAGTCAACGATAAATAGTCGTGCGCCCTTCGGCGAGGACGAACGGTGCGCTTCCGCCTGGTCGGCTACCTGGTAGCTGGTGCCCGCGCCGAGCACGAACTGCCGGCCGTCTTCCAGCTCGGTATGGAGCTCGCCGTCCAGCACGAACAGGATATGGCCCTTGCTGCACCAGTGGTCGGCCAGGTAGCCGGGCGAGTATTCGACCATGCGCACGCGGATGTCGCCGAACTGGCGCGTGCGCCAGGTGGCCTCGCCCTGCTCGCCCGGGTGGCGGGTCGGCGCGATGGCCGACCAGTCGGTGGTGCCGAAGGGCAGGTTGTCGATGCGCATGCGGGCCTCAGGCCGCCTTCACTTCGGCGATCATCTCGATCTCGACGCAGGCGCCCAGCGGGACCTGCGCCACGCCGAAAGCGCTGCGCGCATGCTTGCCCTTGTCGCCGAACACTTCGGCCAGCAGCTCCGAGGCGCCGTTGGTGACCAGGTGCTGCTCGGTGAATTCGGGGGTCGAGTTGACCAGGCTCATCAGCTTGACGATGCGGGTGACGCGGTTCAGGTCGCCCACGTGCGCGTGCAGCGTGGCCAGCAGGTCGATGGCGATCGCGCGCGCGGCGGCCTTGCCGGACTCGGTATCGATGTCCTTGCCCAGCTTGCCGGTCCATACCTTGCCGTCCTTGCGGGCGATATGGCCCGACAGGAACACGGTGTTGCCGGTTTGCGCGGCCATCACATAGGCGGCGGCGGGGGCGTTGACGGCCGGCAGTTCGATGCCGAGGCGGGCAAGAGTGTCGTAGACGGACATGTAGGCTCCAGTCAGTGAATGCGTCCAGGGAGGATCGGTGGCGTTTCCGGGGCGGGGGCAGGTGCGCTTTGCTGCACGGCGGCGCGGCGGCCGAGGGCCACGACGGCGATCACCGCCACCGCGAAGGCGATGGTGGGGACGTCAAGCGGCTCGGCCAGGATCAGCGCGCCGCCCGCCAGCGTCAGGAACGGCTGCAGCAATTGTATCTGGCCGACGCGCGCCACGCCGCCTTTTGCGAGGCCGGCGTACCAGAAAAGGAAGCCGACAAACATCGAGAACACTGACACATAGGCCATGCCGCCCCAGGCGCGAGGCGACGCCGCGGCAATCGACGGCAGGTCGCGCAGGGTCAGCCAGGCCACCACCGGCACCAGCACCGGCAGCGACACCACCAGCGCCCAGCTGATGGTTTCCAGCCCGCCCAGCTCGCGCGATAGCTTGCCGCCCTCGGCATAGCCCAGCGCGCCCAGCACCACGGCGGCGAACAGGTACCAGTCCGCATGCTGCAGGCCACCGGCACCCTGCCAGACGGCAAAGCCCACCACCAGCGCGCTGCCGGCCACGGCCGACAGCCAGAACGCCGGCGACGGCCGCTCACGCCCGAACCAGGCGGCGAATACCGCGGTCGCCAGCGGCAGCAGGCCGATCACGATGGCGCCGTGGCTGGCCGGCACCTCGCGCATCGCCAGCGAAGAAAACAGCGGGAAAC